>NZ_QKSG01000007.1:0-218423 GCF_003234035.1 Curtobacterium sp. MCPF17_031
CACCCCGACCGGGTCCCCGACCCCGGCACCGACGCCGGGCACGCCGACGCCGACCACCCCCGCGACCCCGAGCACGCCCGCGGTCCCGACAACGCCCGCGGTCCCGACCACCCCAGCGACGCCGACGCCGACGGACACCCCGACGCCGAACGCCCCGGCCACCCCGGCCGTGGTGACGAGCACCCCCGCGCCGAGTGCACCCGCGACCCCGACCGCTGACGTGACGCCGAACGGCACGGCGACCCCAGGCACGACCCCGACCAGTGCGAGCACCACGGCCGCCGGAACACCGGGCACCGGTCCGGGCTCGAACGGCACCGGCGAGCTCGCGTTCACCGGCTCGCCCGTCGGCCTCGGAGTGGGCGTCGGCGCGCTGGTCGCGATGCTCCTCGGTGGCGCCCTCGCCGCCTTCACCGCAGTACGCCGCCGCCGGGCCTGATCCCCGGGGTGACGGGGCCGGGCTCCCGCTCGGTGCCGTCACCCCGCCCGCGGTCGGTCTGCGCACCGTGTCAGGCTCGCGCCGCCCGGCCCGGTCGGCCCGCGCCGTGGTCGCACGACATGCCGCGCGCCTCCCGCCCAGGTCGCGCAATCCCCCGCTCTCGCGGCCCGAGATGCGCACATCGTGCGACCTCGGCGGGACGTCGGCGGCGAGTCGTGCGACCTCGCGATCGGCGAGACACCCGCCACCCCTCAGCCCGGCAGGACCGCGTGCCGGATGACCCAGCTGTGCATGACGATGGCCGCCGCCGCCGAGGCGTTGATGCTCCGCGTCGACCCGAACTGCGTGATCTCCAGGTGCCCGTCCGCGCCCGAGACGGCCTCGTCGGTCAGACCCGGCCCCTCCTGCCCGAACAGGAACACGCACCGCGCCGGGATCTCCGCCGTCTCGATGCGCGAGGCCCCGGGCGTGTTGTCGACCGCGACGACCGGACGCCCCTCGGCGCGCATCACCGCGAGGAACGCGGCGACGTCCTCGTGGTGCCGCACGTGCTGGTACCGGTCGGTCACCATCGCCCCGCGGCGGTTCCAGCGGCGACGCCCGATGATGTGCACGGTCCCGGCCAGGAACGCGTTGGCGGTCCGGACGATGGACCCGATGTTCAGGTCGTGCTGCCAGTTCTCGATGGCCACGTCGAAGCTGTGTCGGCGGGTGTCCAGGTCGGCGACGATCGCCGCCATGCTCCAGTACCGGAAGCGGTCGACCACGTTGCGCGTGTCGCCGTGCTCGAGCAGTTCCGGGTCGTACTGCGGGCCCTCGGGCCACGGCCGCGGGTGTGGTCCGACGCCATGCGTCGTCGCCTCGTGGCTGGGTGGGAGCGCCGGCGTCGGCTCCGGCAGGTCGCCGGACGGGAGGCCCTGGGTCACGTGACCAGCGTACGGTGCGTCTGCCGCGCCTCCCGTCCGGACCCCGCACGGCCGCACACGCCCGATCGAGCCGGCTCACCGCACTACGCTGACCCCATGGCATCCCGCGACGAGGTCGAGTGCTGGCTGACGGACATGGACGGCGTGCTCGTCCACGAGAACCAGGCGCTCCCCGGCGCCCCGGAGCTGATCCGGCAGTGGCAGGACCAGGGCACCGAGTTCCTCGTCCTGACGAACAACTCGATCTTCACCCCGCGTGACCTCAGCGCCCGACTGCGCCAGTCGGGACTGCACGTGCCCGAGGAGCGCATCTGGACCTCGGCCCTGGCGACCGCCGACTTCTGCGCGTCGCAGATGCCGAACGGCTCCGCGTTCGTGATCGGCGAGGCCGGAATGACGACCGCCCTGCACGAGGCGGGCTTCATCATGACCGAGACCGCACCCGATTACGTCGTCGTCGGCGAGACCCGGAACTACTCGTTCGAGGCGATCACGAAGGCCGTCCGTCTGATCCGAGACGGCGCGCGTTTCATCGTGACGAACCCGGACGCGACCGGCCCGAGCGCCGAGGGCGTCCTGCCCGCGACGGGTGCGATCGCCGCCATGATCGAGAAGGCCACCGGCAAGCAGCCCTACGTGGTCGGCAAGCCGAACCCGATGATGTTCCGATCGGCGATGAACCGGATCGGCGCCCACTCCGAGAACACCGGCATGATCGGCGACCGGATGGACACCGACGTGCAGGCGGGCATCGAGGCGGGGCTGCACACCGTCCTGGTCATGACCGGGATCAGCGACCAGGCCGAGATCGACAAGTACCCGTTCCGGCCGAGCGAGGTCATCGCGGGCGTGCACGAGCTCCTGCACACGGAGCCGTACGAGGTCGAGATCTAGAGCCGGTCCATCGCCGGCACGGTCCGCCACCGTCGCCGCAACCGCCAGGCGCGGTCGTCCCGCCAAGCGACGAGCGCGCCGGCGACGACGCCGAGCAGCAGCACGGCGAACGCCGCCAGACCGAGCAGCCCGACGAGGAAGAAGTCGAGCCCAGCGCCCCGTGAGGCACTGACCGCGATCGCCCCGAAGTCCCAGAACGCGTGCAGCAGCACCGGGGCGAGCAGGTTGCCGGTCAGGCGTCGCGCCAGGTACAGCGTCGACCCGAACGAGGCGGCGAACACCACCTGCACCACCGTCTGGCCGACCGGGGCCCCGGCCAGGACGTTGACGAAGTGCAGCAGCCCGAACAGGGCGCACGACGCGAGCCACACTCCGAACTCGGGCAGCCGGCGCCGCAGTCCGACCATCAGGACGCCGCGGGTCAGCAGCTCCTCGAACACCCCGACGAGCAGCACCCCGACGGTGAGGAGCACGAAGTAGTCCACCGACTTCCCCGCCCAGTCCACCAACGGCAGCCGTCCGATGCACACCGCGAGGACGAGGATCGGCGCGACCATCGTCCAGCGCGGTCGACCACGCGTCGGGTCGACGGTCGCGATCCGCCACCAGCTGAGCGCGGTGACGACCACCACGAGGACCGCTGCGACGATCGATTCCGGGACCACCAGGTCGTGCAGGACGCTGTCGGTCGTCAGGCCGAGCGAGTCGTAGTCGTCATCCGGGCGCGAGCGGACGATGCTGTAGGTGGCGAAGAGGACCAGCGGGGCGATGCCGACGAGCAGCGACGGCGGGACCGGCCACCACCGTCGACGGCGACGGACGGCGGGAGGTTGCACGGGGGTCACCTCACGGTTGTACCAGGGTCGGCCGTACCATTGGCGCATGCGCATGCGCCTGCCCTCGCTCAGCACCATGGCGGAGGACTACGTCAAGCTGGTCTGGAAGGCCGGCGAACGCGGCGGCGAAGGGGGTCTCGCCACGCGGGACATCGCGGCCGCCCTGCACGTGTCCGCCTCGACCGTGTCGGGCAACCTCCGGAAGCTCGACCGCGACGGGCTCATCGAGCACACGCTGTACCGCGGCGTGGTCCTCACCCCGCTCGGGCAGCAGGCCGCCGTCGCCATGGTCCGTCGGCACCGGCTCATCGAGACGTTCCTGGTCGAACGACTCGGCTACTCGTGGGACGAGGTGCACACCGAGGCCGAGGCACTCGAGCACGCCGTGTCGGAGACGTTCCTCGACCGCGTCGACGCCGACCTCGGGCATCCGACGCACGACCCGCACGGTGACCCGATCCCCAGCGCGGACGGCGTCGTGCCGGACTCCCCCGGGGCGCTCCTCGGCACGGTCGACCCGGGCGTCTGCGGCACCGTCGAGCGGGTCTCGGACGACGACCCGGCGCTGCTGCGGTACTTCGACGAGCTCGGTGTCGGGCTGGGGACGCACCTGCGGGTCGAGCAGGTGCGGGACTACGCGGGGGTGGTGGCGGTCTCGCGGCGTGACGCCGGCGGGGCGGAGGCGATGGTGGACCTCCCGGCCGCCGCCGCGACCGCCATCTGGTTGACGCCCGACGCTCCCCACTGACGCGCGGGCCGCGCTGACGCGCCCGCCGCGCTGACACGCGCGGGCGGCGGCCCTCGAGATGCCGCGATTCGCGCATCTCGGAACCCGAGATGCGCGAATTCTGCATCCACGGCGGGCTCCCTGCGGCGTGTTGCGGAATCTCGGGAGGCACGTGCTCCGGCCCGTCGCGCCCGACCCGCGCCCGTCCCGCCCGGTCAGCCCTTGGCGGACCGCGTCCGCCCGAGGGCGACCTCGCGCCGGGCCCGCGCGAGCGCCAACGCCGACCCCGCGTCCGGGTCCTCGAGCAGCCGCGCCGTCTCCGCCGCGTGCTCCCGCACGTCCGGGTTCCGGTGCTCCGCCGCCGCGTCCAGCACCGGCGACGCCACGTCCGCCCCGAGCCCGGCGATCGCTCGACTCAGCGCCAGCCGGGTCTCCGCGTCCCCGTGCCCGAGCTGCACCGCGAGCGTGCGGGCGAGTGCGGGCCGGGCGTCCCCGGGGGCCAGCAACACCGCGGCACGCCACGCGGTCCGGGCGACACCCGGGTCGATGTCGCCGAGCAACTGCGCCACCTCCGGGTACACCGACCCGTCGCGGATCTTGGAGAGGGTGTGCAGCGCCTGGCTCCGCGCCTGCACCTCCGGACGGTCGAGTTCGTCGAGCAGCCGCGGGACCACCAGGTCAGCCGGGAGGCGCACCAGCGCCCACGTGAGCATCTCCCGCACCTGCAGGTCCGGCTCCACCGCGCACTGCGCCACGAGGACGTCGAGCTCGTCCAGGGACGGCGTGGTCCCGGCGGCCATCACCGCCCGGAGTCGGACGGCGGGACGAGGGTCGGAGAGGTACGAAGCGAGCGTCGGCATGGCTCCTCCACCTCACCCCGCGCACCTGAGTGGCAGCCCGGCGAGGGGCATAGCGTGGACGAGTTCGTACCGACCTGGAAGGACTCCTACCATGCCCCGTATCGGCTCCAGTGACCTCACCGTCTTCCCCCTCGCCCTCGGCGGCAACGTCTTCGGCTGGACCGCGGACCAGGAGGCCTCACACCGGGTCCTCGACGCCTACACGGGTGCCGGCGGCGACTTCATCGACACCGCTGACGTCTACTCGGCGTGGGGCGAGGGCAACTCCGGCGGCGAGTCCGAGACCGTGATCGGCTCGTGGTTCGCCGCGTCCGGCAAGCGCGACGACGTGACGATCGCCACCAAGGTGTCGCAGCACCCGGCATTCCCCGGCCTGTCGGCGGACAACGTCGCGAAGGCCGCACGGGCGAGCCTGCAGCGCCTCGGCACCGACCGCATCGACCTCTACTACGCGCACTTCGACGACCAGGACACGCCGCTCGAGGAGACCGTCCGGGCGTTCGACCAGCTCGTCCGCGAGGGCCTCGTCCGCTACATCGCGATCTCGAACTACTCGAACGAGCGTGCCTCGGAGTGGATCCGCATCGCGAAGGAGCACGACCTGGCTGTTCCGATCGCGATCCAGCCGCACTACAACCTCGTCACCCGCCAGCCCTACGAGTCCGACATCGCACCGCTCGCCGCCCGGGAGCACCTGGGCGTCGTGCCCTACTTCGCCCTCGCCGCCGGCTTCCTGACCGGCAAGTACCGGACGAAGCAGGACTTCGCCGGCAAGGACCGCGAGGGCCAGGTCTCGGGCTACTTCTCCGACCAGGGTCTCGCCGTCGTGGACGCCCTGTCCGAGATCGCGTCGGCGCACTCCGCCGAGATCGCCTCGGTCGCGCTCGCCTGGCTGCAGGCGCAGCCGGACGTCGTCGCCCCGATCGCCTCGGCGCGCAACACCGAGCAGCTGCCGGCGCTCCTCGCCTCGGCAGAACTCGACCTCAGCACCGAGGAGCTGCAGACGCTCACCGACGTCTCGGCGGCCGTCCCCGCGGCGTCCTGACCGGAACACGGTCACGCATCGCGACCGACCGACGGACGGGAGGCTCCCCACCAGCAGGTGGGGAGCCTCCCGTCCGTCACGTGGTGCGTGCGGTCAGTGTCCGGTGCCGAGTGGTGCGCCCGGTGGCTGCACCGAGAGCGCCGCGGCCGGGCTGCTCGACGGCGAGGCCGGGTGCTCGTCGATCGTGTTGCCGCGGATCCACGAGGTGAAGAGCAACACGAGGAGCAGGAGCACCACGATGATCGCGATCGAGCCGTAGACCAGGAGCTGCTTGCCGCGGCGCCCCTCGTGCTGCAGGCGGGCGAAGCCCTCGTTGATGAAGTTGTCGCGGTCGGCGCCGGTCGCTCCCGGGCCACCCGCGGCGGCGCCGGGCTGCTGGGCCGCGGCGACGGCGGGCAGCATCCGGGTGCTGGTGTCCTCCGGGCGGGAGGCGTCGGCGTCACGGAGCTGCTGGATCGCCTCCGTGCCGAAGAGGTCCTTGATGACGCCGGTGTCGCTCGTCTCACGGCCCTGCCACTCGGACTGGTCGATGTCCTCGGGAGCCGGTCCGCGCGCGCGGTCGACGCCGTCGTCGAGCCGCAACGACGGGTCCGTCGGAGCGTGCGTCGGCGTCTGCCAGTCCGGGATCGGCCACGCGGGGGTCGGGTCCTGACGAGGGGCGGACGACACTGGGCCGGGCGGCTGCGACCGGGTCTCGGCCTGGCGTTCGGGTTCGACGAGCGGCGGGACGGCCGAGCGTCGGTCGGTGTCGTCGTCCTCGGCTCCCCGCCACGGGACCGCGGGCGTCGGCAGCACCGAGGGCGGTGGGACGGCGGCGGCCGAGCGCGGCGAGAAGGCGGCGGTGGCGGACGCGCCGCGGTCGTCGTCGTCGAGGTCGTCGTCGTCGGCGGGGGCCGTGTCGTGCACGACGACCTCGACGTCACCGGGGAAGACCTCGCCGGTACGGGCCGCGTCGTCGCTCAGGGACCAGCTCGAGCCGGAGGGGGTGGTCCGCTCGTCGGTACGGTCGTGCTCGGGGACGGTGCCGTGACCGCGCTGGCGGGCCGGTTCCGTCGGGGTGACCGCGGCCGGCTCCGCGACCGGCTCGGCACCGACCGGGGTGCCCGTCGCCCAGGAGCCCGCCGCGACGAGGTTCGTGTCGAACGCATCACGGGTCAGCGTCGTCGGGACCTCGCCGGTCTGGTCGTCCAGCAGGGACCAGTCGAACGGACGGTCGGCCTGCGGAGCGGCATCGACGTCGTCGCCCAGACGCAGGAGTTCGGTGAAGGTGGGCGGCTCGGACGTGGGCGGCAGCGAGTCCTGCACCCCGAGCGGCTGCGCGTCCGGACCACCGCGGAACGCGGGCGGAACCGGGGTCCCGGCGGGAGCACCCGCGGTGGGACGGGCACGGCCGAGCCAGTCGACGTCGTCACGACCGACGCCGTCCGGGTCGGTGCGGCGGCGTTCGTCCTCGATCGCCCGGGCCTCGGCAGCGCGGAGGTCCCGATCGGTCCGGGCGGTGGGCAGCGAGATCGCGCGGGGGTCCGGCGCGTTCGACACCGGCGGGACGGCGGCGGGCGGCGGCACCCGGCCTGCGACACCGCCCGGTAGCGCCAGCTCCTCGGGCATCGAGATGGCCTGGGTCGCCGCGGGGTCCGGCTCCCCCGCGGCATCGGCCTGCCCGTGGACGTCGTCGGCCTGCCCGTGAACGATGTCGTCGTGCTCGTGGTCGGCCCGCGGCGCGGAGGCCGGCACCGACGCGGGGGCCGTGAACGGCTCCGGCTCCGGCTGCCCCGCTTGTCGAGCGGCACGTTCGGCCTCCCGACGCTCACGGCGCGACGGCCACTCCTCCTCGGTGATCGGCGCGCCGAAGATGTCCGCCGCACTGCGGAGACCGTGGAACGGAGCGTCCGGGTCGGGACCGCGCCGAGCCTCCTGTCCGCCGCCCCCGTCTTCGGGCGCGACCGACCGGTCGGACTCGTCGCGCCCCTCCGGACGCTCCTCGGTCACGCGGACAGCCCCAGGTCGGCCAGCCCGATCGCCGCCAGGTACGGGTAGCCGGCCGCCTCGATCTTCTCCTTGGCGCCGGTGTCCCGGTCGACGACGACGGCGACGGCGGCGATGACGGCGCCCTCGCGCTCGAGCGCCTCGGCGGCCTTGAGCGGGGACCCACCGGTGGTCGAGGTGTCCTCGAGCACGATGACGCGCTTGCCGCGGACGTCGGGGCCCTCGACCTGACGGCCGCGGCCGTGGTCCTTGGGCTCCTTGCGGACGACGAAGGCATCGTACGAGCCGCCACGTGCCGCTGACTGGTGCAGCACGGCGCTCGCGATCGGGTCGGCGCCCATCGTCAGACCACCGACGGCGTCGACGTCCGGGACGCTCGCGATGAGGTCGGTCATGACCTGGCCGATCAGGGGCGCGACGCGGTGGTCGAGGCTCACCTTGCGGAGGTCGATGTAGTAGGAGGCCTGCTTCCCGCTGGTCAGCGTGAAGTCGCCGTGGAAGACCGCATCGGCCTTGATGTGCTCGATCAACTGCTCGCGCGCGTGGGTCACGGTGGTCAAGGGTAGCGGCGACGGCCGTTCCGCGCTCACCCGAGCGCACTGTCCGGCTGCTCCGATGCCGACGCCGGTACGCTCCGGTCATGCCCCTCGCCCGTCCGCGGGACGGCGTCCGACCGATCGAGGCCGGCGGCCGCCGCCCCCGATCCACCGTCGTCCGGGCGGTCGCGCAGGAGGCCCTCGGTGCGGTCCTCGCGCTGGTGCTCGCGGTCCTCGCCCTGCGTCACGTGCTCGCCACGGCCCGGGTGGCGCTCCTCTGGTACGACGGGGACTCGGTGCTCCTGCCGCTGGTGGCGCGGTCGATCGCGCTCGGACAGCCGTTCGAGTGGGCGATGTCCCCGGCGCTGTTCTTCTTCCCCGAACTGCCGGTCTACCTGGCGACCGCGGCCGTGACCGCGACACCGCAGCAGGCCTTGGCGCTGAACGGTGTCCTCGTCCTGCTGGCCGTGTACGCCCTGGTCCGGGCAGCGGCGAACGAACTCATGCCGTCGGCCGGTCGCCCGGCTCGGGTCGCCGTGTCCGT
Organism: Curtobacterium sp. MCPF17_031; assembly: GCF_003234035.1. NCBI lineage: Bacteria > Bacillati > Actinomycetota > Actinomycetes > Micrococcales > Microbacteriaceae > Curtobacterium > Curtobacterium sp. MCPF17_031. Next base: position 8,794 of record NZ_QKSG01000007.1, read on the forward strand.
GGTCGCCGTCGTCCTGCTGACCATGCTCGTGCTGACCGAGTCCTCGGCGACCGCGACCTCGCTCGAGCTGGCCTCGCTGCTCCTCACGACGACCTACTACTACGGCGCGGTGCTCGCGATGCTCGGGACCGCCGTCCTGGTGCTCCGGACGGTGCGGACCGGGCGGGCCTCCGTCCCCGTCCTCGTGACGCTCGGGCTGGTGGCGGCGCTGAGCACGGCCTCCAACCCGCTGTACGTGCCGTGGTCGGCCGGACCGGTCGTCGTGACGCTGGCACTGCTCGCGCTCGCCCGTCGGGTGCCCTGGCGACCGGCGACCTGGGTCTCGGTGACGCTGACGCTCGGTGCCGTCGTCGGGTACCTCCTGCGGATCCCGCTGCGGCCGTTCGTCTCCCTCGACCCCTCGACCTACGTGCACCCGGAGCGGGCCGGGGCGACCGCGGGGTTCTTCGCCTCGCTCACCGACGACCGGGCGGCGTCGGCGGCCGGGGACGCCGGACTGCTGCTCATGCTGCTCGGCGTGCTGCTGAGCGCCGGCGGGACGGTCTGGGCGTGGCGCGCACGGACCTCCCGGACGGTGCTCGTGGCGACCGCGCTGCCCCTGGTGACGATCGTGGCCGTGTCGGTCGGGGTGGTCGTCGCCGGCTCGGAGACACCGCGCTACCTCGAGCCGGTCGTCGCGATGCCGCTCCTGGCCGTCGTCGCCGTGTGCGAACTCACCCGGACCGCCGTCCGTCGGACCCGGCTGCACCGACCGGTGCGCGGTCTCCGGACCGCGCTGGTGGTCGCGGCCGCCGCGGTGCTCGTCCTCGGGATCGCCGTGACACCCGGCACGGTCGGGACCGTGGCAGCGGCGCGGTACACGCCGGTGACCTGCCTGGACCGCTGGGTCGACGCGCAGCGGAACGAGGGTCGCGACCCGGTCGGCGTCGGTCAGTTCTGGACGGTGCGTCCGCTCGCGGCCTACGCGGAGCAGGACGTCCGACTGCTGCAGGTCCGCGACTCGTTCGACACCTACCCGTGGCTCGTCGACCTCGGCGCCTACCGGGACGCCCGCCCGGACTACGTCGTGATCGGCTCCGGGGACGTCTGGACGACCCCCGTCGAGGACTCGCTCGGACGTCCGGCGACGATCACGCACTGCACCGGGTACGACGTGTACGACTACGCGGGCACCCGGGGCGTCGACGTGCTGCGGCAGCGGGTCGTCGGGTCGGCCGAGCAGATCCTGCGCGACCGCGGGTTCTGAGCGGGCGGGTCCCGCGCGACGGGAGCCCTCGCGCCCGGTCCGGGGCACCGGGGTACGGACCCTCCACATCCCGATCTCGCGCCCGTGTCGTCCACAGCGGAGCGTCGCCGCAGGGTTCCACCTGTGTGGATGTATAGGCTCCGTTCCGATGTCTCGCACCGTGGTCCCCGCCTCCCGTCCCCGCTCCGCCTCCGCGGGCCGCCGACGCCTGCTCGCCACCGCGCTCGCGATCGCCGGCCTGGTCGGCTCGCTGGTCCTCGACGCACCGGTCGCGCAGGCCGCCTCGTACCCGTCGTGGGACGACGTCCTCGCGGCCCGGGGCAAGGAGTCCGCCAAGCAGTCCCAGATAGTCGAGATCCGCGGCACCATCGCCAGCCTGTCGGAAGAGGCGGACGCCGCGAAGGCCGAGGCCGATCGACTCGGTGAGGTGTTCCAGATCGCCCAGCGCAGGGCCCTCCGCGCCGCCGAGAAGGAGCAGGCGCTCCGCGACGACGCCGAGGAGCACGCCGAGATCGCCGACGCCAGCGCGGCGCAGGCCGGCCGCTTCGCCGCACAGATGGCCCGCTCGGGCGGTGGCGACGTCACGACCAGCGTGATCACCGGGGGCGAAGGCACCCGCGACCTGCTCTACGACCTCGGAGCACTGAGCAAGCTGTCCGAGCAGGCCGAACGCGTCGAGACCGCGGCCACCACCGACGCATCCGTCGCCCGCTCCCTCACCGCCCAGGCCGACCGGGCAGCCGTCGCGCTGAAGGACCTCGCCCAGGCCGCGCAGGACCGGATGGGCGAAGCGCAGGCCGCGTCCGACCGTGCCCAGGCCGCCTACGACGAGCAAGAGGACAACAAGTCCCGGCTCGAGGCGCAGCTCACCTCGCTGACGTCCGGCCGCGCCACGACCGAGGCCCAGTACGAGAAGGGCGAACGGATCCGCAAGGCCGAGGAAGAGCGCAAGCGCAAGGCGCTCGAGGCCGAGTTGGCCCGCCAGCTGCGTGCCCAGCAGGCGGCGGCTGCCGCGGCTGCGGCGAACCAGGGCGGCGGTGGCAGCGGTGGCGGCGGCGCTCCGTCCGCCGGTGGCGGCGGGGCGGCACCGGGCTCCGGCTCCGGGTCCGGCTGGGTCCGCCCGGCCGGTGGCTGGATCACCAGCGGTTACGGCGTCCGCGTGAACCCGTACACGGGTGCGGTCGCCATGCACGACGGCCTCGACCTGGGCAGCGGCTGCTCCACCGCGATCGTCGCCGCCTCCGCCGGCACCGTCGAGTACGTCGGCCGGTACGGCGGCTACGGCAACTACGTCCGCATCGACCACGGCGGCGGCGTCAAGACGGCCTACGGTCACATCGTCGACGGCGGGTTCCGGGTCGCCCCCGGGCAGCGGGTGGGCGCTGGTGCCCTGATCGCGCTCGTCGGGTCGACCGGCAACTCGACCGGCTGCCACCTGCACTTCGAGACGCACGTCGGCGGCGGCACCGTGAACCCGGTCGGGTTCATGGCGGCTCGCGGGGTCGGCTTCTAGTCCGCGCCTCCTGCGATCAGTGCCGGGAGGCCCCTCCCGAGCCGCGCCGATCGTCGACGTCGTCGACGTCCAGCTCCCACATCATGCGGTACCAGGCCGTCCGGTCCCGGTCCTGCGGCAGCCCGTACGCCTCGTGGAACAGGTCGTCCCACCCGGGACCGTGGTTCCACCCGAGGCTCATCGACGCCACCGCCAGGTCGGCCCACCGGTCCGCGACCCCGAGGGCGCCGAGGTCCACGTGCCCGATCCACCGCCCGTCGTCGCCGACGAGGGTGTTCGGCGTGCAGGCATCGCCGTGGCAGACGACCAGCTGGTCGGTCTCCGGCTGCGGGCCCATCGCGTCGACGTCGCGTCCGGCTGCCCGGGCACGGTCGAGTCGCCCCTCTGTCGACCAGACGAACGGGCACGACGCGACGGGCAGGGTCTCGTGCATCGCCCGGAGCCCCTCCCCCACCGCGATCACCGCCGTGCGCGGGTCGTCGTGCCACCGCGGGTCGACGGCGCTCCACCCGACGACCGGCCGGGTGGTCATCCAGGCGCCGGACCCGTCCGCTCCGTGGTCGACGACCTCGGGCACGGTGAGCCACCGGCCGGCCCACCGCAGTCGGGCGACCTCGGCGGCGATCCAGGGCGCGTGGTGCGGCGGCACCCACTTCACGTATGCCTCGGCGCGGTCGGGTGACGGGCCGATCCGGAAGGTCGTGCCGCCGGCGGAGTTGACCCACACCGGCACGAGGGTCCGGCCGTCGGCGACCTCGACGACGGCGTCCGGGACCGTGACCGGTTCGTCCGGCTGCCCACCGCGGCCGGCCAGGTCGTCCGGTCGCTCCACGGGTCAGCGCACCCGGTCCGGGCGCGAGGAGCCCCCGCGGACGATCCGGAGCAGCACCGGCAACCGCTGTCCGAGCAGTGCGTCCAGGTCGCGGACGACGTCCTCGACGCGGTCGACGACCTCTCGTGGTGGTGCTCCGCGCCGGGTGCGGACGACGATCCGGATCGCGGTGCGGCGGCGGACGCGCCGGACGTCGACCGCCAGGGACGCGACCTGCGGCAGCGGGCTGATGGCGGCGGAGAGCGCGTGTTCGACCGCCGCGGCCTCGATCCGGACCTGACCGGGCAGTGAACCGTCGGGCCCGTCGTCCTGCAGGACCGTGCCGGTGCGGCCACCCCCGATCGCGCTGAGCACGAGCAGCGCCAGGACGCCGAGGACGACGGCGCCGCCGAGCGCCCACCACCACGCGGACGAGTCGGCAGCGCCGGACCGGACGCCGCCGAGCGTCCGGTCCGCGGCCGTGTGCCAGAGGTCCGCCGCGGCGGGCAGCGTCTGCACCAGGACGACGGCGGCCCCGAGCGCCAGGAACACCAGGCCGACCAGGACCAGGACGACCCGGTTCAGTGCGCGGTTCGTGCCGTTCATCCGTCGATCCGGCCGGTGGAGCGCACGCGGACGTGTGCGGTGAGCGGGGGGACGGCGTCCACGGCGGCGAGTTCGCGTTCCACGGCCTCGGTGGCGGCGAGCGCGGCGACGTCCACCCCGGAGGCCGGCAGCAGCACGACGTCGAGTGTCCGGCGACCGACGGAGCCGACGGCGGCGTCCGGCGCGAGACGGGTCGCGGCGCGGGCGGCGCGGGCTGCGGCGGAGGCCAGGACCTCGTCGTCGACGACCACGCCGAGTCGGGCGGAGCGGACGGCGTGCCGGGGTCGTCGGGACGGCAGGAGCCCGTGCAGCAGGAACCAGAGGCCGACCAGGGCGATGACGGCACCGACGGCGACGACCACGGCGTCGACCAGGCCGGCCGGGGCCCGGACGGCGGTGTCCACGACGGTGCGCGGGTCGATGCCGGCGATGCGCTCGTCGAGCAGGACGACGACCGCGGCGGTCCCCACGGCCGCGGCGAGCACCAGGAGCAGGACCAACGCGGCGACGACGGAGGGTGTCCTCGACGCCGACGTCTCGCGCCGGACCATGCGACGCACGAAGCGGTCGTCGTCCGCGGGCGGGGTGTCCTTGACCGGCTCCGGGCTCACCGGACCCTCCGAGGCACGTCCAGGACGGCGGACGAGAAGGTCACCGAGACGCGCTCGACCTTCCGCCCCGTGATCGTCCGCAGACGCTCGGCGATGGTGGCGCGGGCGCGGTGCGCCGTGACGAGGACCGGCTCGTCGGGGACGGTGTGCGAGCCGAGCGCCGGCAGCACGAGCGGGCTGGTGACCTCGACCGCCAGCGCGCCGCGACCGTCGTCGACCACCCGGGCACGGACCTCCCGGAGGGGTGCACGGAGCGCCTCGGCGGCGACGGCCTGGGCGGTGTGCACGAGTGCCGGGGACGCGATCCGGTCGGTGCCGGGCAGCGCGGCTGCGCTCACGAGGAACTCCGGCGACCGCGGAGCACGTCGAGCAGGCGGCGGACGTCGACGTCGCCGCTGACGATGCGGCCGATCAGGCCGCCGAGCGCGATGGCGACGGCCACCACGACGAACGCCCAGAACCCGAGCGTGAGGGCGACGATCGCCAGGACCGCCCCGACGGCCATGCCGACGACAGTGGTGTTCACCGGACGCGCGTCTCGGGCGCAGTGGCGGGGGCGTCGAGCGCGGGGATGTCGACGTCGACGATCGCGATGTTGACCTCGGTGACCTGCAGTCCGACCAGGTCGGTGACGGCGTCGGTCACGGCCTGGCGGACCGCGGAGGCGACCTGCTGCATCGGCATCGGGTAGGCGACGACGAGGGTCAGGTCGACGGCGGCCTGGGTCTCGCCGACCTCGACGCGGACGCCCTGGCCGAGGTCGCTCGAGCCGATGGCGTCACGGATCGCGCCGAACGCCCGCGCGGTGTTGCCCCCCAGGGCGACCACGCCGGCGACGTCACGGGCGGCGATGCCGGCGACCTTCGCGACGACCGCGTCGTCGATGATCGTGCGGCCCTTCGCGGTGACCTGGGTGGTGGTGCTGCCGGTGGTCGTGCCGTCCACGCGGTCGGAGTCCGTCGTCGTTGCCATGAGTGCCTCCTGCGGTGCTGGTCGGATGTGGGTCCAGGCAACACCCTGCCACCGGGGCGTGTCCGCCGACGGGGCCGGGACGCCCCGGGCGGCCGGTCGGTCGCTCCCGGTAGGTTCGATCCCATGCGCGTCGCGACCTGGAACGTCAACTCCGTCCGCACCCGAGTCGGCCGGGTCGTCGACTGGCTGGTGCGGGAGGACGTCGACGTCCTCGGCATGCAGGAGATCAAGTGCAAGCCGGAGCAGTTCCCGGTCGAGGCGTTCGAGGCCGCCGGCTACACGGTCGAGGCGCACGGCCTGAACCAGTGGAACGGCGTCGCGTTCGCCAGCCGTCTGCCGATGGAGGACGTCACCCGCGACTTCCCCGGGCAGCCGGGCTTCCTCAAGGGGCAGGAGGGCCCGGACCTGCCCGTGGAGGCCCGTGCCATCGGCGTCACGGTCGAGGGCGTCCGACTGTGGAGCCTGTACGTCCCGAACGGCCGTGAGCTCGGCGACCCGCACTACACGTACAAGCTCGACTGGCTGGCGCAGCTGGCCGACCGCACCGCCGAGTGGCTGCAGGCCGAGCCCGACCTGCCCCTCGCGCTGATGGGTGACTGGAACGTGGCACCGCTCGACGAGGACGTCTGGGACATGCGTGTCTTCGAGGGCTCCACGCACGTCAGCGAGCCGGAGCGTGCGGCGTTCCGCACGTTCGAGGAGCGCGGCCTGCAGGACGTCGTCCGGCCGCTCGTGCCCACCGGGTACACGTACTGGGACTACAAGCAGCTCCGCTTCCCCCGCAACGAGGGCATGCGCATCGACTTCGTGATGGGCTCGCAGGCGTTCGCTGACGTGACGGTGGGCGCCACCATCCACCGCGACGAGCGCAAGGGCGACGCTCCGAGTGACCACGTTCCGGTGTCGGTCGACCTGGACCTCGACACCGTCCTGGACGACGACCGCCCGATGATCTTCTGACCGGCCGGGAGGCGCGTCCGGCCCCTGCCGGCTGCCCCCGCGGCACCCCGCTCACCTCCGCCGAACGGTCACACCCTGTTGCTCAGGCCGCCCCCGACCGACACTTCGTGACCCCTCGGCGGAGGCACACCGGCGCGGCACGGTCCGACGGCCCCGCCGCCCCTACGGGTGCAGCAGCGCCGCGATCCCGACCAGGACCGGCACCGACCCGACGGTCGTGAGCAGCACCACGTCCCGTGCGACCGGCACCGCGGCTCCGTACCGCTGGGCGTAGTTGAAGACGTTCTGCGCCGCCGGCAACCCGCCGAGGACGGTGAGCACGAACACGCGCTGGTCGTCGAGCCCGAAGGCGTACCGGGCGAGCAGGAACGCGACCGCCGGCATCACCAGGAGCTTCACGCCGCTCGCCAGCAGCACGTCGGCCCGGGTGGCCGCGTCCCGGAGCGGTGCCGCGCCGTGCAGGTTCATCCCGAACGAGAGCAGCACGACCGGGACCGCTGCGCCGCCGACCAGGGCGAACGGCTCGAGCACCGGGTCCGGCAGCGTGATGCCGGTGACGGAGCAGAGCAGGCCGAGCAGCGACGCGATGATGAGCGGGTTCGACACCGGCCCGAGCACCCGACGTCGCCACCCGCCACCGGAGGCCGTGGCCGCGTCGAGCACGGTCAGCGCGATCGGGGCCATCACGACGAGCTGGAGCATGATCACCGGCACCACGGCGGTCGCCTGACCGAGGACGTAGACGGCGACCGGCAACCCGATGTTGTTGGCGTTCGAGTACGAGGCGGCGAGTGCCCCGACGGTCGTGGTGGTGAGCGGCCGCCGGAGCACGAGTGCGAAGACCAGGGCGGTGCCGGCGGCGACGGACAGCGCGGTGATCGCCGACACGGCGAGCATCGGCGAGAACAGCGTCCGGACGTCGGCCGTGGCGATCGTGTGGAACAGCAGGCACGGCATGAGGACGAAGAACGCCAGCCGGCTCAGCACGAACTGCGCATGCGGTCCGAGCAGTCCGGCGCGACCGACGCCGTAGCCGGTCACGATGACGGCGGCGATGATCGCGAAGCCGATCAGGACGCCACTCATCCTGCCCATCTTCGCAGGCCCGTCGGGAAATACCGGTGCGCCCACGGTTGTTCCGGCAACCATGACCACGCAGACGACGCTCTCCCGCTCCACGGACTCCAGCCAGCCCCTCGTGCCCCTGCTCGAGGAACGGTGGAGCCCGCGTTCCTACGACGAGACCGCGACGATCTCGGACGCGCAGCTCGACGCGCTCCTCGAGGCCGCTCGGTGGGCGCCGTCCGCGGGGAACACGCAGCCCCGCCGGTTCATCGTCGGTCGTCGCGGCACCCGCACCTTCGATGCGATCCACGCGACGCTGATGGGCTTCAACGGCGTCTGGGCCCACCGCGCCGGCGCACTCCTGGTCGCCATCGCCGAGCCCGTGACGGCCGACGGCGACGAGCGACGCTGGGCGGAGTACGACCTCGGCCAGTCCATCGCCGCACTCGCCGTCCAGGCACACGCCGAGGGTCTGCACCTGCACCAAATGGGCGGCTTCGAGGTCGACGCCGTCCGCGCCGCCTTCGACCTGCCGGAGCGCCTCGTCCCGGTGACGGTCACCGCGATCGGCCACGTCGCCGACGCCGCGCAGCTCGACGAGAAGGCCGCCGCGCGCGAGGTCGCCCCGCGCACCCGCATCCCCCTCGACGAGGTCGTGCTGGTCAAGGAGTAGTCGCCTGGCATGATCGAGGGCATGCCCGCACCTCGCCTCGTCGCCTTCGACCTCGACGACACGCTCGCCCCGTCGAAGTCCCCGCTCGATCCGCAGATGCTCGAGACCTTCGCCGCACTGCTCGAGGTCGTCCCCGTCGCCGTCATCAGCGGCGGGAACTTCCAGCAGTTCGAGCAGCAGCTCGTCACACCGCTGCGGAAGCGTTCCCGTCTGCGTCTCGACGACCTGCACCTCCTGCCGACGTGCGGCACCCGGTACTACGCGTGGGAACGGGACTGGGTGCTGCAGTACGCCGAGGACCTCACCGACGACGAGAAGGCCCGCGCCCTCGCCGCCGTCGAGGCGCAGGCGAAGGACGCCGGCTACTGGGAGTCCGAGACGTGGGGCGCGATCCTCGAGGACCGCGGGTCGCAGGTCACGTTCTCCGCACTCGGCCAGGCGGCTCCGGTGGACGTCAAGAAGCGCTGGGACCCGACCGGAACGAAGAAGGACGACCTCCGCCGCCGCGTGCAGGCCGAGCTCCCCGACCTCGAGGTCCGCTCCGGCGGCTCCACCAGCATCGACATCACCCGCAAGGGCATCGACAAGGCCTACGGCATGCAGCGCCTGGCCGAGCTGACCGGCATCGCGCTCGACGACATGCTCTTCGTCGGCGACCGGCTCGACCCGGAGGGCAACGACTACCCGGTCAAGGCTCTCGGCGTGCCCACGCACGCGGTCGAGGGATGGGAGGACACCGACGCGTTCCTCCGCGAGCTCATCCCGACGCTCCGGACCGCCTGACGCGCCTCCCGGCCGGGAGGCCCGTCCGAGGTCGTCGGATCGTCAGCGGATGCTGCGGACGGCCTCGACGAACGCCCGGATCGCGCGCACGTCCTTGACGCCGCGTTCGGACTCGACACCGCTCGACACGTCGACGCCGTCGGGGTCGAGGCGCTGCACGAGGCCCGCGACGTTCTCCGGTGTGAGGCCGCCGGCCAGGATCCACGCCTCGTCGACGGTGCCGGTCAGCGTCGCCGGGTCGACCAGGTGCCCGCTGCCGGGGACGGCCGCGTCGAGCAGCAGCAGGTCGTGGTCGAACGCGGTGCGCTGTTCCGCGGTCTCGGCCAGGTAGTCGGCGGCGGCCAGGGCGCGGATCGTGAAGAAGCCGGCGTCGCGGGCGCGGGCGAAGTCCGACGCGGACTCGCGGCCGTGCAGCTGCAGGGTGGTGAGCCCGACGGCCGAGGCGATGCCGACCACCTCGTCGATCGGCTGGTCACGGAACACCCCGACGGCGTCGATGCCGTCCGGCAGGCGCTCGGCGAGCTCCTTCGCGGTGTCGGCGGTGACGGTGCGGGGGCTGCCGGCGGCGAAGACGAACCCGACGGCGTCCGCCCCGGCCTCGACGGCGGCGTCGACCGTCTCCGGGGTGGAGAGGCCGCAGATCTTGATCCATCGCTGGTCGCTCATGCACCCATCCTGCCTGATCGGCCGCGGCGAGCAGCCAGTGGGGGGCGGCTCGTGCTCCCGCTCAGTGCAGCGCGCCGACGACGTAGCTGCCGACGCACGCGACCGCGACCGCGACGGCCGTGGCCGATGCGGCCAGGACGTTCCGCCGACGCCAGCGCCGGACCACGTCGAACGTGCCGCGCCGGGCGTGCCGGTGGGCGGCCCGGTGCATGCGGTGCTCCTTGCGGCGGACCTCCCGATCGGGTCCCAGCGGCACCGGACCGGTGACCTGCGTCGACCCGCCGCGCAGGGCACGGGCGACCGCGACAGCCGTGGGTCGGCGTGCCGGGTCCCGCGCGGTCATCAGGGTCAGCAGTTCCCGCCACTCGGAGGCGACGGTGTCGGGGACCTGCGGGTCGCGGCGGAGCCGAGCGAGGGCTGCCTCGATGACGGTGCCGGAGTACTCCTGCACGCCCGTCAGCGACTCGAGCAACACCAGGCCGAGCGAGTAGACGTCGGTGGCGTAGCTGATCGGCTCGCCGGCGACCTGCTCCGGCGACAGGTAGGCGGCGGTGCCGATGATCGTACCGTCGTTGGTCAGCCGGGAGCCGTCGACGAAGTGCGCGACGCCGAAGTCGGTGAGCTTGACGGTCCGGACGAACCCGGACGCACCCTCGTCGCTCAGCAGGATGTTCGCGGGCTTGACGTCGCGGTGCACGATCCCGCGGGAGTGCACGTAGGCCAGGGCATCGGCGAGCTGCGCCCCGAGGTCCGCGACCTCGTAGTTGTGCAGCGGGCCCTCGGCCAGGCGGCGCAGCAGGGTGGCGTCCGCGATGAGCTGCATCACGATGAACCGGTGCGGGCCGTCCTCGAAGTCGTGGGTGCCGGCGTCGTAGAGCGGGATGAGGCCCGGGTGCGAGAGCATGCTGAGCAGGCGGATCTCGCGCTCCTGGCGGACCCGGTCGGCCGTGGTCATGCGCTCCGGCGTCGCGAACATCTTCACGGCGACGGCACGGTAGGTGTGCTCGTCACGTGCCTCGTACACCGAGCCCATGCCGCCCGTGCCGATCAGTTTCACGAGGCGGTACCGTCCTGCCAGGACGGTGTCCGCTCGCGCGGTGTCGGTGGCCAAGCTCATGCGTTCGTCGATCCTTCGGGAGTCCGGATCCGCGTCGGTCCTCGCGGTGTGACTCCTCGGCAACGGTACGCGCGGCCCCTTCGATCCGAGGCCCGGTTACCCGAATGTGACCCGTCCTCGGGGCGCAACTGCGCAACAGGGATGGTGCCAGCGTCCTGTGGAGCGGCCCGGGTACCGTCCGGGTCCCGGAGAGCCGTCCGGACCAGGCGGGAGGCCGACATGCGCAAGGGCGACGAAGTGCACTGGAACACGTCCCAGGGCACGACGACGGGCAAGCTCGTCGAGAAGAAGACCGCGGACTTCGAGTTCGACGGGCAGACCTTCAAGCCGACCGACGACGACCCGTACTGGATCATCGAGTCGGAGAAGTCCGGCAAGAAGGCGGCCCACAAGGAGTCGGCGCTCACGAAGGCCTAAGGGCCACCACTCAGAGGCGGCCAGCCGGCTACTCCGACGCGGTCGACCGCGCCGCGGACCGGCCGCGTCGGACCCGGCGGACGACGAACGCCACGATGATCACGACGACCGCCAGGTACACGGCCCGGTCGATCCACTCGGTGTACGCCTCGACGCGCTCGTACTGGGTGCCGAGGGCCGCGCCACCGAGGACCAGGATCGAGTTCCAGAGCCCGCTGCCGAGCACGGTGAACAAGCTGAAGGTGCCCAGGTGCATCCGGTCGGCGCCCGCAGGCAGTGAGATCAGGCTCCGGACGACCGGCACCAGACGCCCGAAGAACACCGCGCTCTTGCCGTGCCGGTGGAACCAGGACGCGGCCTTCCGGAAGTCGTCCTCGTCGACGAGCGGCAGCTTGCCGAACCAGCGGACGGTCCGGTCGAAGCCGATCACCGCGCCGAGCCAGTAGAGCACGAGCGCCCCGACGTACGAGCCGGCGGTCGCCAGGACCAGCACGAGCGTCAGGTCCATCCGGCCCGCGCCGGCCAGGAACCCGGCGAGGGGCAGGATCACCTCGGACGGGATCGGCGGGAACACCGTCTCGATGAAGAGCATGAGGGCGACGCCCCACTCCCCCATCGAGTCGATGACCTGCAGGACCAGGCCGGTCAGCCCGCCGATGTCGGGGTCCGGTTCACCGCCTGACCCGGAGGACGCGGTCGGGACACCGACGTGGGCGACGGTCGAGGGCACGGCAGTCGTCATCCCGTCACCCTGCCTGAGCGGGCTGACAGACTCCGGTGTGCGGCCCGCCCGCGCGACCGAACGCGCCGCCCGCGACCGCCGCGACCGCCGGGGCACCCGGGACGCCGAGGCCCGGCAGTTTCTCGAGCTCGGCGGCCAGGGCGGTGCAGAACTCCTCGCCGTCGGGCAGCACCTCGCCGCCGACGACCACGACCTCGGGGTCCACGGCCGCCACGAGCTGCGCGACCCCGGGTGCCACGTCCGCGGCGAGCGCGCGGACGGCGGCCCGCCCGTCCTCCACGCCCAGTCCGGCGCCGGACCCGCCCGGCAGGGCGTTGCCACCGGGACCACCCGTGGACGTCGGGCCAGCGCCGGGACCGCTCCGTGCCTCCAGGGCGCGCGCCGCACCCGGCCACCCGGTCGCGGCGAGTCCGCCGACCTCGCCCGCTGCGCCGTGGGCTCCCTGCGCGACCGAACCCCCGACGACCAGTGCCGCGCCGATCTGTCGTCCCATCACCAGGAGCAGGCCGTCGCGGACGCCGTGCAGCCGGCCCCAGGCGGCCTCGGCGCGGGCCGCTGCCTTGGCGTCGTTCTCGAACACGGTGACCGCGTCGGGGACCAGGGCGGCGATGCGCTCGGTGATGCCCTCGCTCTGCCACTCGGGCGCGGCGACCGTGTGCACGATCCTGCCGGTGCGGTCGATGATCGCGGGCACGCAGACGGTGACCGCGAGCAGCCGTCCGGGCGGCAGGGTGCCGACCAGGCGGTCGACGACCTCGCGGACGGCGGCCACGGCCTGTTCGATCGGCGCCAGGGTGGGGGCGAACTGCTCGGTGCGGGCGACGGGGTCGCCGTGCAGGTCGGCGAGGACGCCGACGACGGCGTGCAGGCCGAGGTCGATGCCGAGCACCAGTCCGGATCGCGCGTCGATGCGGAAGCGTCGGGCTCGTCGTCCGGCGCGGTTGGGGGTGGCGACGGCCTTGAGCTCCTCGACCCACCCCTCGGCGACCAGGTCGGTCAGGGCCGCCTCGACGGTGGGGCGCGTGAGACCGACGGCGGCGACGAGTTCGGTGACCGTCCGGGAGGCCCGCCCCGGGTCCCCGACGTCGGGTCCGGCCCGGAACAACTCGGCCAGGACCGCGCGGGAGTTCATCCTGCGGAGCAGGGCCGGGGAGCTGCCGATCGTTGACATGCTCGAGTGCGTCGCCATAATCTCCACATTACGAAAGACCGTTGAGGAATGGTGGAACCGACATGCTGATCCCCCGACCGCGATCCCGGAACGACTCGTCCGGCACCTTCACCATCGACGAGCGCACGCGCATCAGCGCCGAGCCCGCCACCGAGTCGACCGCACAGTACCTGCAGCAGGTGCTCCGAGCCTCCACGCGGCTGCCGCTGTCCGGCGCCGACGACCCCGACGCGCCGGTGATCGCCCTGCGGATCGCCGCGACGCCGGAGGACCTGCCCGCCGGACCGGGCGAGGACCGCGAGGAGTCGTTCCGCCTGACCGTCACGCCGGACGCCGTCACCGTCGAGGGCGGCGGCGCTGCCGGGGTGTTCTACGGCGTCCAGGCGCTGCTGCAACTGCTGCCCGCCGACGTGTACCGCCGAGGGCAGGTGCGCACCGCGGCGTGGACGCTGCCGGCGACCGTCGTCGAGGACGCTCCCGCGTTCGCCTGGCGCGGCGTCATGCTCGACGTTGCCCGGCACTTCCGCACCAAGGCCGAGGTGCTGCGCGTCATCGATCAGCTCGCCGCCCACCGGATCAACCGCATGCACTTCCACCTCACCGAGGACCAGGGCTGGCGCATCGAGATCAAGAAGTACCCGCGGCTCACCGAGGTCGGCTCCTGGCGCCGGGAGTCCCAGGTCGGCGCGCACGTCCCCGACGCCGACGGGGTGCTGCAGGTCGCCGGGTACGACGGCCGTCCTCACGGCGGCTTCTACACGCAAGACGACATCCGCGAGATCGTCGCCTACGCCGAGGACCGCTTCGTGACCGTCGTGCCCGAGATCGAGACGCCCGGGCACGTCCGCGCCGCCCTCGCCGCGTACCCGGGGCTCGGCGTCCATCCGGAACGTCGGGTCGAGGTCTGGACGGAGTGGGGCGTGGCGCACGACGTCCTCAACGCCGACGACAGCACGGTGCGGTTCTTCGAGGACGTGTTCGACGAGGTCGTCGCGCTGTTCCCGTCCGCGTACATCGGACTCGGCGGCGACGAGTGCCCGAAGGACCAGTGGGAGGACGACCCGCGCACCCAGGAGCGCATCCGGCAGCTCGGGCTCGAGGACGAGGAGCAGCTGCAGGCCTGGATCATCGGGCAGCTCGCGGCGCACATCGAGTCGCACGGCCGCCGGGCGTTCGGGTGGGACGAGATCCTGGAGGGCGGCACGCTCTCCCAGTCCGCGACCGTGGTGTCCTGGCGGGGCATGCGCGGCGCGGTCACGGCGGCCCGTCGGGGACACGACGTCATCTCGACGCCGGACGACCAGGTGTACCTGGACTACCGGCAGAGCGACCTGCCGAACGAGCCGATCCCGGTGTCGATCGTGCTCACCGTCGACGACGTCTACGCGTTCGACCCGGTGCCGTCGTCGTTGACCGAGGCCGAGCGGGCGCACGTGATCGGCGGCCAGGCGAACATGTGGACCGAGCACGTGGACACCGTCCGACGGCTCGACTACCAGCTGTTCCCCCGCGTGGTCGCGCTGTCCGAGGCACTCTGGTCGGCGGACGTCGCCGGGCCGCGGGACGTCGCGGACTTCCGGCAGCGCCTGACCGAGCACCTGACCCGCCTCGACGCCCTCGGGGTGGAGTACCGCCACGAGTCCGGGCCACTGCCGTGGGAGGAGCGCCCGGGCGTCCCGGGCCGCCCGCACTCCCGCGAGGAGCGCGCCGCCTACATCGACGCGGTCACGGCGAACATCGCGGTGTAGTCCGGCTGCCTGCGGGGCGCGCCCACCGGTGGCGACACCCCGCTCACCTCCGCCGAGTGGTCATGAACTGTCGTTCTCGAGCCTCCAGAACGACGCTTCGTGACCACTCGGCGTCAGCGTCCGGGAGTGTCCCGCCACCCGTGTCACCACCGGCACGTGACGGACGGGAGGCCCGGTGCCAGCTGGCATCGGGCCTCCCGTCCGTCAGGTGGTGCGGCTACACCGCGACCGGCGCGCGCTGGCCGACCGTCTCGCCGGCCGAGGCCGCCTGGGCGGCGGCAGCATCCGTCGCCGCCGGCGCCCGGCGCACCCACTTCTTCAGCGCCACGAGGACCAGCGCGGAGACGACCGTCCCCGCCAGGACCGCCACGATGAACATCCCGATGCCACCGATCGCGAAGAACACGAAGATCCCACCGTGCGGCGCCCGAGACGTCACGCCGGCGGCCATCGAGATCGCTCCCGTGACGGCAGCGCCGACCATCGACGCCGGGATGACCCGCAACGGGTCGGCGGCGGCGAACGGGATCGCACCCTCGGAGATGAACGAGGCGCCGAGCAGCCACGCGGCCTTGCCGTTCTCCCGCTCGGGCTTGGTGAAGCCGTTGCGGTAGAGCACGGTCGAGGCGAGCGCCAGGGCGAGCGGCGGGACCATGCCGGCGGCCATCACCGCGGCCATGATCTCGAACGGCACGACGTTGCTGGCGGACCCGGCACCGAGTCCGGCGACGGCGAACGCGTAGGCGACCTTGTTGACCGGGCCACCGAGGTCGAAGGCCATCATCAGGCCGAGGATGATCCCGAGCAGCACCGCCGAGGCTCCGGAGAGCGAGTTGAGGAACTCGGTCAGCTGGGTCATCAGCCAGGCGATCGGCCCGCCGAGCACCAGGAGCATGAGGCCGGAGGCGATGATCGACGCGAACAGCGGGATGATCACGACCGGCATCAGCCCGCGCAGCCAGCGCCACGTCGGGATCCGTCCGATCCAGTAGGCGGCTGCACCGGCGATGAGGCCACCGACCAGGCCGCCGAGGAACCCGGCGTTCATGAAGACGGCGATGGACCCGGCGACGAAGCCCGGCGCGATGCCCGGCCGGTCGGCGATCGCGTACGCGATGTACCCGGCGAGGGCGGCCACGAGGAACCCGAGCGACACCGAGCCGATCTGGAACGCCGCAGCGCCGAGGTAGTACCCGAGGCCCTGCGCCGGCAGGTCGAGGAGCGTGGAGTGCTGCAGCGTCCACACGGCGTTGTTGACGCCGTCGTCGCCGTGCGTCAGTGCGATGCCGTAGCCGGACAGCAGGAAGCCGAGCGCGATGAGGAGCCCGCCGCCCGCGACGAACGGGATCATGTACGAGACGCCGGTGAGCAGCCAGCGCTTCAGCGACTGCCCGAAGTGCTCGTCCTTCGCGGTGCTGGTACCGGCCTCGGCGGCGGAGCCGGAGACCCGTGCGGCCTTGGGGTCGTCGGCGGCGCGGAGGGCCTCGGCGATCATCGCGTCCGGCTCGTCCACGCCGCGCTTGACGGGGCCGGACACGAGCGGCTTGCCGGCGAAGCGGCTGCGGTCGCGGACGTCCACGTCGACCGCGAAGACGACGGCGTCGGCGCGGGCGATGAGGGCCGGGTCGAGCGGCTCCACCTGGGACGACCCCTGCGTCTCGACGTGCATCTCGGCGCCCGCGCGCTGGGCGGCGGCGACCAGGGCGTCGGCGGCCATGTAGGTGTGCGCGATGCCGGTCGGGCACGCGGTGACCCCGACGATGACCTTGCGGCGCCCGCCGGTGCCGGAGGTGTCGCTGTCGACGACGTGGGTGTCCGCGCCGGCCGTGGGGCGGGCCTCCTGGCCGGTGGCGGTGGCGGTGCCGGCCGGGGTACCGGAGGCTCGTCCAGCGGTGCCGACGCCGGCTGCGGCGACCTCGCCGCTCACCTCGCGGTCGACCAGGTCGACGATGTCCTGCGGTGTCGTCGCGGCGCGGAGGGCGGCCGTGAAGTCGTCGCGGATCAGCGCCCGGGCGAGGGTGGAGAGGACGGTGAGGTGGTCCTTGTCGGCCCCGTCCGGCACCGCGATCATGAAGACGACGTCGGCGTCGCCGTCCGGTGCACCGAACGGCACCGTCCGCGCCAGGCGGGTGAACGCCAGCGTGGGAGCGGTGACCGAGGTCGACCGGGCATGCGGGATGGCGATGCCGCCCGGGACGCCGGTACCGACGCTCGCCTCACGCTTGATGGCGTCGGCGGCGAGGGTGTCGCCGGAGGCGGCTCGACCGGTCGCGGCGATGCGGTCGGCGAGGACGCGGATGACGTCGGACGAGGTGGCGCCGAGGTCCTCGTCGAGGCCGACGAGGTCGACACCGATCAGGTCGGCGCCGTCGCCGGCGCCGGTGGTGTGCGCAGCGGACATGGGTTGCTCCTTCGCAGGTGGCGCGGTGCGCCGGGCTGTGCTGGTGGGACGAGTGATCGGACCGGACCGGACCGGAGGCCGGGGTCGTGGCCGGACCGACGGGACGACGGACCGTGCGGTCAGGCGCCGTGCGGGACGGGGACGGACGGGCGGTGCCCGGCCGGTGTCGGCGGTGTGCCGAGGCGGTGGACGACGATCGCGTCCGGGTCGGTGGCGTCGAGTGCCGGGACGTCGCTGCCGGGCAGTCCGGCGGCGGCGGCACCGGTGGCGACGGCCTGGGCGAGTCGACGCTCGGGCGGGGCACCGGCGACCTCGGCGAGCAGGTACCCGGCGAGCGCCGAGTCCCCCGCACCGACCGTGGAGCGTGCCGTGATGCGCGGGGCGGCGGCGCTCCAGGAACCGGTGCCGTCGACGAGGACGGCGCCCGCGCTGCCGAGCGTGAGCAGGACCGTGTCGACTCCGCGCTCCCGGAGGCGTGCGGCTGCGGCTGCGGCGCGCTCCGGGTCCTGCTCGTACTGCTCCGGGTCGCCGCCGACGACCTCGGCGAGCTCCTCGGCGTTCGGCTTGACCAGGTCGACCCGTTCCCCGGACTGCAGCAGCGCGGTGAACGGCACGCCGGAGGAGTCGACCGCGATCCGGACGTCGTCGCCGTGCCGGGCGCGGACGGCGCGGACGAGCACCGCGAGGGCGTCGTCGGGCAGCCCGGGCGGCAGGGACCCGGCGAACACGACCCACCGGGCGGCCGGACCGGTCGGCGTCGGCCCCGCGGTGGTGGCGACGAGTTCCGCCAGGTCGTCCAGGCGTCCGGCGAGCGAAGGACCCGGTTCGTTGAGCTTCGTGGTGGTCCCGGTCGGTTCGGTCACGGTGACGTTCGAGCGGAGCGCGGCACCGATCGGCAGCGCGGCGGTCGGGATGCCCCGGGCGGCCAGGCCGACGAGCACCGGGTCGAGCTCGTCGCCCGGCAGGACCGCGACGGTGTCCCCGCCGCTGGCGACGACGACCCGGGAGACGTTGACGCCCTTGCCGCCGGGCTCCGCCGTGGAACGGGTGGCCCGCTGCACGGCACCGCGCTGGAGTTCCCCGGCCAGTTCGATCGTCCGGTCGAGCGAGGGGTTCGGCGTCACGGTGACGATGCGACCGGTCATGCGACGACGACCTCGACATCGGCGTCGGCGAGTGCTCCGGCGAGGTCGGCGGGCGGGGCTTGGTCGGTGACGACGGTGTCGATCTCGTCGAGGCGGGCGAAGCGCATCAGGGCTTCCACCCCGTGCTTGGCGGCGTCGGCGAGCACCACGCTGCGTCGGGCGGCGAGGACGTACGCGGCCTTCACCGCGGCCTCGTACTCGTCGGGTGTACTCAGGCCGAAGCCCGCGGACAACCCGTTGGTCCCGATGAACGCGACGTCGGGTCGGAGTGCCCCGATCTGGTCGACGGTGGCGGTCCCGACGGCGGCACTCGTGACGCCACGGACCCGACCGCCGAGCAGGTGCAGCTCGACGTGGTCGCTGTGCTGCAGGGTGTTGGCGATCGGGACCGAGTTCGTGATCACGGTGATCGTCGCTCCGGCCCGCTCGGGCTCCCACCGGGCGAGTTCCGCGGCGACGGCACCGCTGGTGGTGCCGGCGTCGAGCGCGATCGACCCGGTGAAGGTGGGCGGCACCAGGCGCATCGCGGCACGGGCGATCGCGGTCTTCTCCCGGCCGTGCTGCCCCTCGCGTTCGGCGACGCTCAGCTCGACGAGGCTGGACCGTTCGACCGAGACCGCGCCGCCGTGCACGCGGCGCAGGACCCCGGCCTGCTCGAGGGCGTCCAGGTCACGGCGGACGGTCTCGGTGGTGACGTCGAAGTGCGCGGCGAGGTCGGTGACGGACACGCGGCCGGCGGTCTGCAGTGCGGCGGCGATGGCGTCGTGCCGCTCGGTTGCGTACATGCCCGAACTCCTTCGTTCCCGTGGGTTTCGAGCACTGTACGCAGCAAACCCACTCGAACGCAACTGTTGTGAACTGAAACCAACATGATCCCAACACGGGAAGGAGGCCCGGTGCCGGTCCGCCGAACCGGCACCGGGCCTCCAGACCGTCGCGTCCGGCAGTCGGGTCGCGGTCGTCCGGTCAGGCTGCTGCGAGCGCGCTCGTCGGTGGGATCCGCGCGGCCTGCGCGGCCGGGTAGAGCCCGGAGACCCCGCCGATCAGCACCGTCGCGCCGAGTCCGCCGGCGACCGCCCAGAGCGGCACCGCGATCGGCCAGCCCTGCGCCAGAGCGAAGACGACGGTGGCGCCGAGCCCGATCACCACCCCGGCGACACCGCCGAGGAACGACAGCAGCAGCGACTCGACGAGGAACTGGTTCCGGATGTCCCGCCGTCTCGCTCCGAGCGCACGGCGGACGCCGACCTCGGTCCGACGCTCCAGCACGGTGATCACCATCGTGTTCGCGACGCCGATCCCGCCGACCAGGAGCGCGACCCCACCGATCCCGACCAGCAGGCCCGTGAAGGAGTCGTCGGTGGCGTTCTTCGCGGCGAGCGCGTCCGAGGGCCGTGTGACCCCGACGTCCTGGGGGGCTGCCGGACTGACCACCCGGGCGAGCAGGTCGCGCGCCGGGGCCACCCGATCCGGGTCGACGCGGGTGTACACGGCGGTGGGGTGCCCGTCGAAGCCCAGCTCCGCCGCGAGGTCCCGCGGCACGAAAGCCTGGTTGTCGAGGTCGGTCGCGAGTTCCAGCGGCCGGAGCACCCCGACGACCTGCAGCCATCGGCCACCGGTCCAGACGCGACTGTCCGTCGTCACCTGGTCGATCCCGAGCGCGTGTGCCGCGGCCGCTCCGAGCACGACCTGCGGCGGTGCGTCCGGAGCCGTGTCGAGCCAGCGCCCGGACGCCAGCGACCCGCCGAGGACCTCGGGCACGTCTCCCCAGGTCCCCAGCACGCCGATGCCCTTCGTCTCGGCGGGCGGGATGAACGGGTTCCGGTACACACGGCCGTCGTCGACCCGGCCGACCCCCGCTGCGGCGAGCACGTCCTCCTGCCGACGGACCGAGTCGACCGCGGTGACCGGGAGCGGGGGTGTCTCGCCGAACGACTCGGCCTTCGTCACGGTGAGCACGTTCGTGCCGAGCGCGTCGAGGACCCGGTCGAGCGCGGCCTTGCTCGACGAGGAGATGCCGACGACCGCGATCATCGCCGCAATGCCGATGGCGATGCCCAGGGCGGACAGGACCACCCGGGTCGGGCGGGTCCGGAGCCCGAACACCCCGAGTCGGAGCAGGTCGCCGGAGCCCAGCGTGCGTCGCGTGGCCGTCACGGGGCCGGCGGTCATCGGTCGGCCCCGATCGCGGGGGCGAGCTCGACGGGACCCGCCGGGGTGTCGCGTGGGCCGGCGTCACGTGGGCCGGCGTCACGTGGGCCGGTGTCGTGGGCACCGGTGTCGTCCTCCACCGCACCGTCACGCATCCGGACCTGCCGTGGGAGGACCGCGGCGAGTTCCCGGTCGTGGGTGATGACGACCACCGTGGTGCCGGCGGCGTTGAGCTCCCGCAGCACGCCGAGGACCGCGGTGCCGGAGGCCGTGTCGAGCGCCCCGGTCGGCTCGTCCGCCAGCAGCACGGTCGGTTCCCCGACGATCGCCCGCGCGATCGCGACGCGCTGGCGCTCGCCACCGGAGAGCTGGTTCGGCAGGTGGTCGGTCCGGTGTCCCAGGCCGACGCGCTCCAGCGCCGTCACGGCCCGCCGCATCCGCTCCCGCCGGTGTGTGCCCGTGTAGAGCAGCCCGTCCGCGACGTTCTCGGCGGCGCTGGCTCCTGCCTGCAGGTGGAAGTGCTGGAAGACGAAACCGATGTGCTCGGCGCGCAGGGCGGAGAGCGCGTCGTCCGTCATCGCGCCGACGTCCCGGCCGGCGGCCTCCACCCTGCCGGAGGTCGGACGGTCGAGCGTGCCCATGACGTTGAGCATCGTGGACTTCCCCGAACCGGAGGGTCCGACCACGGCGACGAGTTCACCGCGGTCGATCCGGAGCGAGACGCCGCGGAGCGCCCGGACCTCGCCGTGGGTGCGGGTGACGTCCGTGAGCACCAGCACGGCGTCCGACCCGGACCGGGCCGGCACCGGCGGTGCGGGTACGGGCAGGACGGGCACGGCGCCGTTCACGAGGGCACCACCACGCGCGCACCCTCGTCCAGGTCTCCCGTGACCGCCGCGCGCCCGTCCGCCACGAGACCGACCTCGACCGGGACGCGCTCGGTCGACCCGTCCCGATCGACGACCTCGACCGCGTACCCCGAACTCCCACGGGCGACCAGTGCCGAGACGGGCACGGAGAGCACGTCCCGCTCGGTCCGCCCCTCGGCGACCACCTGCGCAGAGGCCGCCGCGGGCAGCCGTCGGTCGCCGGAGTCGAACGCCACGGTGACGTCGACCTCGTCCCGGCCGTCCTCGGTCTCGGCCGGGGTGGCGTCGGTGACCGACCCCGGCATCGCGACGCCGACGCCGTTGACGAGCACCCGGACACGTCTCCCCACGCCGAGCTGTCCGGCGTCCCGCGCCGGGACCCGCACCGAGACGACACGGTGCGTGCTCGTCACCTGCAGGACGTCGCCGCCGACCGGCTGCCCGAGCTGCCCCACGACCGAGGCGACACGAACCGCACCGTCGACGAAGGCGATCTGATCGCCGTCCACGACCCCGGTGACGGGCAGCCCGCGGTCCCGCTGCCACTGGCGGACGGCGGCCCCGGTCCGGGCGCCGAACACGTCGTCGGCGGGGACGTCGTACCCGAGGGCGGCCAGGTTCTCGGTGAGTTGCCGGACGTCGGCGCCCCGGGCACCGGCGCGAAGTGACCGCCAGAGCGGTGTCGTGCCGTACAGGGCGCGGACGGGTCGCTCGTCCACGGCGTAGAGCGGTTCGTCGCGGTGGACGACCTGGCCGGGCTGCGGCAACCAGGTGAGCGTGCCGCTCGCTGCCCCGGGTACCGAGGTGGGCGTGCCGTAGCCGAGCGCGCCCGCGATGGTCCGGGTCTCGACGAGGTCGCCCTGCTCCACCGGCACCGTCGTCGTGCCGTGGCGGTCCTCATCCGACTGCGCAGCAGCCGCCCGCGTCGCGGCACCGTCCGCTGCGGTGGCGAGCGACCAGGTGGCGGTGCCGACGGCGAGCGCGCCGACCAGGCAGGCGCTGGCGATGCCGATCACCCGCGTCCGGCGGCTCATCCGGCGTCCTGCGTCTTCGTGTCGGGCGAGTACCGCTGCAGGCACTCGTCGACCAGCTGCTGGAACTCCGGGTCGTCCGCCGGCGGGTAGGTCGCCTCGTCGAACGACAGGGTGCCGGGCCGCTGTTCCGGGAAGTCCGAGTAGGCGTCCCGGACGCAGGAGGCGACCTGGTCGTACTCTCGACGCCACTGTTCCTTCGCGGCCGAGTCGGCGCGCTGCACACCGAGTTCGGTGGCGCAGGAGTCGGCCGCGGTGCCGAACTCCTCCTGGTCGATGCTCTGCGGGGCGACCACGGAGCCGGAGCGGACCTGGTCATCGCTCGGGTCCTGGACGTCGAAACCCGCGGATCGCATGCAACTGCCCCACTGTGCACCGAGCCCGGCCGCTGCGGTCGTGCTGTCGGGGTCGGTTGCTCCGCCGCCGGCACACCCGGTCAGGCCGGAGGCCAGGCCCAGCGCGAGGACGGCGGTGACGAGGATCCGTGTCGGAGGTCGGTTCGTTGTTCGCATGCCACCAGGACAGCGGACGGGCTGTTTCGTCAGCGGTCCCCGGGAGGAGACACCGACGAAACACCGTCGGCCGCCGACCCCGCGTGCACCCGGACCGTCAGTCCGCCGGCAACGCGTGGATCCACCGCGAGCGACCACCCGTGCGCCTGCACGACGGCCGCCACGATCGACAGGCCGAGACCGCTGTGCCGCCTCCCGCTGCGTGCGACCGTTCCGGGGGCTCGTCGGAACGGTTCGGTGAGCGTCGCCATGGCGCCGGCGGTGAGCAGTGGCCCGGAGTTCTCCACCGTCAGGGTGCCGGCTGTGACGTCGACGTGGACGAACCCGCCGGGGACGTTGTACTCGAGGGCGTTGTCGACGAGGTTCCGCAGCAGCTGACGGAACAGGACCGGTTCGGCGAGCACGGTCCGGCCGGGAGGCTCGCCCACCGTCCGCCAGGTGAGCGTCACCCCGGCATCGGTCGCGGCGCGGACGTGCTCCGCCACGACCTCCGCCGTCGTCGCGGCCAGGTCGACCGACGCCGTCTGCCCGCCCAGATCACGTTCCGCCTCGGCCAGCACGAGGAGCGACTCGACGAGGTGCTCGGTCCGCCGGTTCTGCTCGAGCAGTTCGGTCCGCGCCGCCGAGACCTCGTCCGGGCCGGCGTCGTCCGGCAGGCCGATCTGGATCGCGGCGCGCTGGACGGCGAGCGGCGTCCGGAGCTCGTGTGCGGCCTGCGCCACGAACCGCCGTTGGCTCGCGAACGACGCCTCGAGCCGGTCGAGGAGTTCGTCGATCGTCCGCGAGAGACGTCGAAGTTCGTCGTCCGGCCCGTCGAGGCCGAGGCGCTCGTGCAGCGTCGACGCGGACAGCCGCCTGGCTGTGGCGGTGATCCGGTCCACGGGTGCGAGCATCCGCCGCGCGAGGACCCATCCCGTGGCGCCGGCCAGGACGCCGGCGCCGGCGACGCCGAGCACGGTCCAGCGCCACTGCAGGTCGGCGACCGCCGACACGGTCACCGCCGCCACGGTGCCGGCCTGCCCACCCCCGCTCCCGTCGGCCTGACGCTCCAGCACCACCTGTCCGAGCGATGCCTGCGACCCGAGGTTCACGACGATGATCGCGGCCGCGGCGAGCGCCATGGACGTGACGGCGAACGCGAGCGCAGTGCGGGTCCGGATGCTCCAGGCGTGTCTCACAGCGCGTAACCGGTGCCGGGCACGGTGCGGATCGGGTCCGGTGCCCCGAGCTTCCGCCGGAGCTTCGACATCGTCACCCGCACCGCCGCGGTGAACGGGTCGACGTTCATGTCCCAGACCTTCTCGAGCAGTTCCTCGGCGGGGACGATCCGCCCGTCCGCTCGCAGCAGGACCTCGAGCACGCCGAGCTCCTTGCTCGTCAGGTCGAGCGGGCGACCGTCGCGGGTCGCAATCCTGCGGTTGGAGTCCACCACGATGCCGTTGCGTCCGAGCACGGGCGCGACGGGGACGACGCTCCGACGGCCGAGCGCCCGCACCCGAGCGACGAGTTCCGGGTACTCGAACGGCTTGGTCAGGTAGTCGTCCGCACCGAGTTCGAGCCCGTTCACCCGGTCGGTCAGGGTCGACGCGGCGGTGAGCATGAGCACCCGGGTGAGCGTGCCACGAGCCGCGGCCCGTCGCGCGACCTCGTCGCCGTGCATCCCCGGGACGTCCCGGTCGAGCACGACGACGTCGTAGTCGTGCACCGACAGCAGCTCGTCGGCGTCGTCGCCGCGGTACGCCACGTCGACGGCCATGTCCTGCCGCCGCAACCCCCGGACGATCAGGTCGGCAAGCGGGATCTCGTCGTCCACCACCAGTACGCGCATCGCGGTACCGTACGGTGGAATGCTACATGTTCGCTGGGTGGATCAGCGGGGACCGGTCACGCAGACTCGGACGCACCGTCCGATTCGTAGGGGACCTCGCCGTCGCGGCTGACCCCGGCACGCTGCCGGTAGGACAGGTGTCCACCCAGGTACCCGCCGACGCTGACGACAGTGAGTCCGGCGAAACCCAGGAGCTTCCCGGCCCCGGTGTTGCCGCGCTTCCGCTGCAACCAGGAGAACCCGTAGAGCGTCAGTCCGACCCAGTTCACGGCCTGGTGCACCCAGCCGGTCCGGAGCTGCTCGCGGTCCAGAGCCGACCAGTCCACGTAGCCGGCGACGCTCGCGCTGCCGGCAGAGACGACACCGACGCCGACGAGGGTCTTCGCGGCCTTCGCGTTGCCGCGACCGCCGACCAGGTCCAGGACCGCCGCGGAGATCCAGGCGCCCAGCGGCACCTGCACCATGAGCGGGTGGATCGGGTGCCCGAACGGGACACCGTGCAGCAGCTGCCGCAGTGCGCGTGGGCGAGCCAACACGCGCACCACCTTGCGGTCGAGGTCGACGGCCTTGTCGAGGACGCTGGCGTGTTCGATGGATTCGGTCAGGCGGCGCAGGGCGCGGATCTCCGGCATGCTGCCGAACCTAGGCCTGCGGGCCCGCGCCGGTCTCAGGGACCGGCGCGGGCCCGGGCGTACGGCCGATCGCTACTCCGCGACGACCTCGTCCACCTCGCCGACCGCGAACGGCTCGACCAGCAGGCCCTCGCCGTCGTCCGCGACGTCAACACGGACGGTGTCGCCGTCTCGGACGTCGCCGGCCAGGATCGCCCGCGCCAGCTGGTCGTCGATCTGCCGCTGCATGAGGCGGCGGAGCGGCCGGGCACCGTACGCCGGGTCGTGCCCGCGTTCGGCGAGCCAGGTCCGCGCGGCCGGCGTGACCGCGAGCTCCAGCCGTCGGTCGGACAGGCGTCGGGCGAGCCGGTCGACCGAGATCGAGACGATCTGCCCCAGGTCGTCCTGCGTGAGCGCCTGGAACACCACGATGTCGTCGAGGCGGTTGACGAACTCCGGCCGGAATGCCTGCCGGACCAGGTTGCGGACGGAGTCCTCGCGCTGCTCGGGCGTCAGCGTGCTGTCGGTGAGGAACTGCGACCCGAGGTTCGAGGTGAGGATCAGGATCGTGTTCCGGAAGTCGACCGTCCGGCCCTGACCGTCGGTGAGCCGTCCGTCGTCGAGCACCTGCAGCAGCACGTCGAAGACCTCGGGGTGGGCCTTCTCGACCTCGTCGAGCAGGATCACCGAGTACGGACGGCGCCGGACGGCTTCGGTGAGCTGCCCGCCGGCCTCGTACCCGACGTACCCGGGCGGGGCACCGATCAGCCGTGCGATCGAGTGCTTCTCGCCGTACTCGCTCATGTCGATGCGGACGAGGGCCTTCTCGTCGTCGAACAGGAACTCAGCGAGCGCCTTCGCCAGCTCGGTCTTGCCGACCCCGGTGGGCCCGAGGAACAGGAACGAACCGGTCGGCCGGTCCGGGTCGGAGATGCCGGCACGGGTGCGGCGGACCGCTTCCGACACGGTGCCGACCGCGGTGCGCTGCCCGATGATCCGGCGGCCGAGCTCGGTCTCGAGGTGCAGGAGCTTCTCGGTCTCGCCCTGCAGCAGACGCCCCATCGGGATGCCCGTCCACTGGGCGATCACGGCGGCGATGTCCTCGTCGGTGACGCTGTCGTTCACCATCCGCTCGCCCTGCTCGGCCTGTTCGGCAGCCGCGAGTTCGGCCTCGATCCGGGGCTTCTCGGCGTACTCGAGCCGCGAGACCAGCTCGTAGTCAGCCTCCCGCTGCGCCCGCTGGGACCGCATGTTGAGGTCGTCGAGCTCCTGCTTGAGTTCGCCGATGCGGTTGAGGTTCGCGCGCTCGGCCTGCCACCGGGCCTCCAGCGCGGCGAGCCGCTCGCCTCGCGAGGCCAGTTCGTCGCGGAGGGTGGCGAGCCGGGCCTTCGAGGCGTCGTCCTTCTCCTGCTTCAGGGCGAACTCCTCCACCCGCAGCCGGTCGACGCTCCGCTTGAGCTCGTCGATCTCGACGGGGCTCGAGTCGATCTCCATCCGGAGTCGTGACGCTGCCTCGTCGATCAGGTCGATCGCTTTGTCCGGCAGTTGTCGCCCCGCGATGTACCGGTTGGACAGCGCCGCGGCCGCGACGAGCGCCTGGTCGTTGATCGTCACCTTGTGGTGCGCCTCGTAGCGCTCCTTGAGCCCGCGGAGGATGGCGATGGTGTCCTCGACGCTGGGCTCCCCCACGTACACCTGCTGGAACCGCCGTTCGAGAGCAGCGTCCTTCTCGATGTACTCGCGGTACTCGTCGAGCGTCGTCGCGCCGATGAGTCGGAGTTCGCCGCGCGCGAGCATCGGCTTGAGCATGTTCGACGCGGCCACCGAGCCCTCGCCTCCGCCGGCGCCCATCAGGGTGTGCAGCTCGTCGATGAAGGTGATGACCTGGCCGTCGGCGTCGTTGATCTCCTTGAGGACGGCCTTCAGCCGCTCCTCGAACTCACCGCGGTACTTGGCGCCGGCGATGAGCGCCGAGATGTCGAGCGAGACGAGCCGCTTGTCCTTGAGCGAGTCGGCGACGTCGCCGGCGACGATCCGCTGCGCGAGCCCCTCGACGACGGCGGTCTTGCCGACGCCGGGTTCGCCGATGAGCACGGGGTTGTTCTTGGTCCGACGGGTCAGCACCTGCGAGACCCGGCGGATCTCGGCGTCGCGGCCGATCACCGGGTCGAGCTTGCCGCTCCGCGCGATCGCCGTGAGGTCGACGCCGTACTGTTCGAGCGCCGTCTTCTGCTTCTCCTGCGAATCCGGCGCGCCCTGGAGGTTCGCCATGCGTTCCGTCCTTCCGTTGCGGTGGTCGTGTGGTCAGGTCCTCGGACTCAGTTGAGTCCTGATGACTCAAGTTTACTCCACGGGTGTGTATTCCGCGGGCTCGTTCCGGATGCCGACTGCGCTGACGACGGCGCCCGCCGCGAGCAGCAGCGCCATCACGATCATCGCCCGGTGCAGTCCGTCGACACTGACCTCGCCGCCGAGGAACACTCCGGCGAGCGCGACCGTCACCAGGCCCGCGATCCGCGCGATCGCGTTGTTGACCGCGGAACCCGCGCCGGCCTCGTCCTGCGGGACGGATCCGAGGACGGCACTCGTCAGCGGCGTGACCATCGTCGCGATGCCCGCCCCGACCAGGACGAGCCCGGGCAGGACCGACCACCAGTACCCGGCGGGGTCGTCATCGGCGAGGAGCATGAGCAGCGCCCCGACCGCCGCGATCGCCGGCCCTGCCGCCATGAACCAGCGTGGCCCGAACCGGCCGGAGAGCGACCCGACGGTGGTCGACAGCGCCAGGAGCATCAGGGTCGGGGGCAGGGTCGCCAGCCCGGCCACCCACGCCGGGAAGCCCCAGACCTCCTGCAGGAACAGGGTCACGACGAAGAACACCATCCCGAGCGCCCCGTAGATCGAGAGCGTCGCGAGGTTGCCGACGGTGAAGTTCCGCGCGCGGAAGAGCCCGAGCGGCACGAGCGGCGCCCCCGAGGCACGGCTCACCCGGAGCTCCCACGGCACGAACGCCACCAGGGCGGCCCCGCCGAGCACGAGCGCACCGACGACCACCGGCGAACCCCACCCCAGTCGCTCCTGCTCGATGAGCCCCAGGACGACGCCGCCGACACCGACGACGGCGAGCACCGCTCCGACGAGGTCGACCCGGGCGTGCGCTCCCACGCGGACCTCGGTGGTGATGCGCCGGACGAGCGGGATCGTCACCGCGATGGGGACGGCGGTCAGCACGAAGATCCAGCGCCACCCGATGCCGTCCACCACGACGCCGCCGACGACCGGGCCCAGGATCATCGCCGCACTCGACCAGGCCGTCCACGCGCCGATCGCCTTCGCCTGCGCGCCACCGCGGAAGGCCGCCACGATCAACGCCAACGCGCTCGGGGTCACGAGCGCACCACCGACGCCCTGGAACGCCCGGGCGACGATGAGCACCTCGCCGGACGGCGCGATCGCGCAGACGACCGAGGCGATGCCGAAGACGACGAGGCCCCACGTGATGATGCGCACCCGGCCGAACAGGTCCGAGAGCGAACCCGCGACCAGGATCAGCGACCCCAGGGTCACGAGGTACGCGTCCACCGTCCACTGCTGGACGACCAGCCCGCCGCCGAGCTCCGTCCGGACGGCGGGGAGGGCGACGTTCACGACGCTCGAGTCCAGTCCGACGACGAACGAGGCCAGGATCGCGACCAGGAGCACCAGGCGGCGGTCGTCGTGCAGGGGCGCTGTTGTCGCCGGGCGGTCTGCGGCGGCGGCGGACGTCATGGAGCCATCATGCGCCCATCGGTGGTCCGTCCGCGCCCCCGCGCAACCGGGCGTCGCCCGATGACGATGACAGCCCCCGTGCTCGTCGCACGGCGGCTGTCATCGGTCCGGGGCCGGGATGCCGATGGATCGGCGGTCTAGAGGGAGCGGGAGTCGCCGTTCGGCGTCGTCGAGGGGCCGGGGTTCACGACCGGCTGCTGCACGCCGTTGCTGCTCGGGTACTGCGCCGTCGGCTGCTGGACGGGAGCGGCGGTGGTGTGCACCGCGGCGTTCGCGTCGTACGCTGCGGCGTCCTGCGCGGCGGCTCCGGTCTTCTTGCGGTCGTCGGTGTCCATCTCCTTCTTGAAGACGTTGATCGACTGGCCGAGGCCCTTGGCGAGCGCCGGGAGCTTCGTCGCACCGAACAGCAGCAGCACGATGCCCAGGATGATCACCAGGTGGACTCCGGTGAGGCCTTGCAACATGATGACTCCTTCGGTACTGGAACTGGTCGCCGTCCGACCAGGCTTCCTGGTCGCGTTGCCCGGTCATCGTCGACCGACCCGGCGGTGTCCCGCTGTTCGTCCATGCTAACTCCCGCTGCCCGGGAAGCCCAGACGCCTGCGGCAACGGACACCGATCGTCCAGGGTCGCCGTGCATCCGGCAGCGTGGGATCAGTAGGCGCCGCGCGATCGCAGCACCGACGGGACGGTCCGCGCCAGGATGACGAGGTCGTGCAGGAAGGACCAGTTCTCGACGTAGTGCAGGTCGAGCCGGACCCCCTCGGCCCAGTCCAGGTCCGAACGGCCGCTCACCTGCCAGAGCCCGGTGATGCCCGGAGTCACCAGCAGGCGACGCTCGGCGAAGTCCGCGTACACCGCGACCTCGCACGGCAGGGCCGGACGAGGCCCGACCAGGCTCATCGAGCCGGTCAGGACGTTCCAGAGCTGCGGCAACTCGTCGAGGGACGTACGACGGAGGAACGCCCCGACCCTGGTGACCCGCGGGTCGGCGTGCACCTTGAAGAGCGGGCCGGCACCCTCGTCCGCGGAGAGCAACTCGGCCTTCCGGGCCTCCGCGTCGACGCACATCGTCCGGAACTTGACGATCGGGAACTCCACGCCGCCGCGGCCGACTCGGTGCTGACGGAACAGGACCGGACCACCGTCATCGAGGCGGATCGCGACGGCGATGACCGCTGCCACCGGAGCGAGGACCAACAGTCCGCACGCGGCGCCGACGACGTCGAAGAGGCGCTTGCTCATCCGCCGCGTGTAGTCCGGCGTCTCGACGTGCATGAGCGGCAGACCGTCGACGGCGCGGTGGTGCACCCGTGCGGCAGCGACGTCGACGAGTGGCGAGGACACGACGAGTTCGACCCCCGCTCGCTCGAGTTCCCAGCCGAGTCGGCGCAGTCGTTCGTGGCCGCCAGCGATCGCCCCGGTGAAGACGACAGCGCCGACGGCCGTCTGGCCAGCGACCTGGAGGACGTCGTCGACACCGCCGAGCACGCTCGTCTCGGTCGGCCCGATCGCTGCCGACCGCCCGAACGGCAGCGTGTCGGTGAGGACGCCCCGCACGCGGTAGCCGGCCGCCGGGGTCGCGAGGATGCGGCTCCCGACGTACTCGACGTCGTCCAGGTCGCCCACGAGCAGGACGTCGACCAGGTGGTGGCCAGCGGCTCGGCGGTGGACGAGCACCGTGCGCCACGCCCTGCGGCCGAGGACGAGCAGGACGAGGGCGACCGGGAACGCGACGGCGACGTAGCCACGGGCGATGTCCAGGTCCAGCAGGAAGGCGGTCACGGCAAGCGCACCGCCCGTGGTGAGGCACGCGGTCAGCAGCCGTCGGTACTCGTCCCCGCCCAGACCGATGATGCGGGGGTCGCGGGTCCGCATCGTCGTGAGCAGCACCGCCCACAGCAGGACGGTCAGCGCCCCCACGAGCCAGCCGACGTCACCGTGCGACGTCGGCGTCTCCGACGGGGAGCGGACGGCCTGGGCGGTGACGAAGGCAGCGATCAGGACGAGCAGGTCTGTCACGGCCATGCCGATCCGGACCGCGCGGAGACGCGGGTGAGCGTGCGCGACGACGCTCTCGTCGACCGGACGGGTGAGGGTGTTGGACATCGGGCCTCCAGCTCGAGCACGGCCGTGCTGCGGCCGGCTTGCGTGGAACCGCCGTCGTGGTCACCACACAGGAGTCCAGCATATCACCCCCGACATCTCACATGGCGATCGGTCCGTCATCGGCCAGCACCCGGTCGAGCGTCCAGAGCACCGGCGCCGAGGTCAGGGCCGCTGCGTCCGCGCCCGTCACCCCGCCGACGCGGTACTCCACCCGCTCACCCGGCAGGAGCGTCATGAACCCACGGTCGACGGTGCCCGTCGGTGACACCCGGTCCGGCTGCACGAGCAGGTCCCGTACGAGCGAGTCCGCCTCCACGACCATCCGCACGCCGGAGCGGTCCGGCTCGTCCGAGACCGTCACACGGTAGTGCGCGGGCTGCCAGCGCATGTCCCGGTCCGGGGCGGGCGTCCAGACGGCCCGACGCCAGTCCATGTCCGCCACGACGAGCTCACCACGCGCATCCGCGACCACGCCGACGGAGGCCGGCAGGCGCACCACGGCGACCCCGGGGCCGTCGAGGACCACCGGCAGGTACTCCTCGGCCAGGATCTGCCCGGCGAGGTCGATGCGCCGCACCCGGACGACGGAGTCGATGCCGTTCCGCGACGAGCGCACCGCGACCTCGATCGGGGCGCCGGCCGTGTCGGAGACCGGCAGCTGCGCGGTCGGCGGGTGCGCGCCTCCCGACCGGTCGACCCGCTCCGTACCCGGGGCGAGCGGCGTCACCGCGGTGACCACGGTCGAGACCGGCCGGATCGTCACCAGCACGTCGTCGTACAGGCGACGCAGTTCGTGCGCGAGCGGCTTGCGGCGGCCCGCGGAGTCGATGGCGGACCACGACGAGACCGACCACAGGTCGTTGAGCTGCCACACGATGACGCCGGTGTTGCGCGGCCAGTGCGTCCGCCAGTGCTCGACGCCGGTCGCGATGGCGCGGGACTGCTGCAGCTGCGTCACCCAGTGCCACCGGTCGAAGTCCGACTCCCAACCCTCGCCGAAGCGCGGTTCGAGGCCACGGGCCAACTTGCCCATGCCGTCGTCGGCCTTCTGGTGGTGCACCACACCCGGCGACGTCGGGGTCATCGGTTCGTCGGTCACGGCCTCGCGCAGGGTCCGCCACGCGGGGGGCGCCTGCCAGCCGAACTCCGCCACGAAGCGCGGGACCGAGTCCCGGTAGTGCTCGTCGGACACCCGGTTCCAGACGTCCCACGAGTGGTGCGTCTCGTGGTCCACGTCGTTCGGTTCGAGCGACTCCGAGCCCGACCAGGGCGAGGCCACCGTGTAGAAGCGGGAGGGGTCCACCGCGTCCACGATCGTCGGCAGCAGGTCCAGGTAGTAGTCGAGTCCCCAGCCGCGGTCGCCGAGTTCCTCGCCCCAGCCGTCGGCGTCGTGCAGCCAGATGTTCTCGTTGTTCCCGTTCCAGACCACCAGGGACGGGTGCCGCGACAGGCGAGCGACGTTGTCCCGTGCCTCGGCGACGACCTCGCTGCGGATCGGCTCGATCTCGGGGTACGAGGCACAGGCGAACAGGAAGTCCTGCCACACGAGCAACCCCAGCTCGTCGCAGCGCTGGTAGAAGTCGTGCGACTCGTACACGCCGCCGCCCCAGACCCGGACGAGGTTCGCGTTCAGGGCCACGGCGGCGTCGAGGCGCTCGGCGTACCGCTCCTTCGTGACCCGCGAGACGATCACGTCGTCCGGGATCCAGTTCACCCCGCGGACGTCGATGACGGTGCTGTTCACACGGATCGCGAACGGCCGTCCGACGGAGTCCTCGGCCGTGTCGACGACCACCGAGCGGAAGCCCGTCCGGAACGACGAGCGGTCGAGCACGTCGCCGTCGACGGTCTGCAGGTGCACCTCGACGTCGTACAGCGGCTGCGGGCCGTACCCGCGGGGCCACCACAGTTCGGCGTCCGGGATCCGGACCGTCACGACGGCCTCGTCCTCCTTCGGCGTCACGGTGACGCGCGAGCGCTGCTTCGTCCCGTGGCCCGACACCGTGACGACGAGCACCAGGTCGTCGTCCTCGCCGTCCTGGTCCAGGTCGTTCATACCGGAGCGCTCGAACGCGACGTGCGCGTCGAGGACACCCTCGCCGGCCTCGACGTCCACGAGGGGACGGACGTCACGCAGCCGAGCGGTGGACCAGCGCTCGATGGCGACCGGGCGCCACGGCCCGCTCGTGACGGCGGTCAGGCCCCAGTCCCAGCCGAAGTTCGAGGCCATCTTGCGCACGTACGGGAACGGCTCGTCGTACGGCCCCGGCATCGTGCCCGCACGCGCTGCCACCCGCTCGGCCTCGCGGTACGGCGACTCGAACAGGATCTCCAGTTCGCGGTCGGTGCTGGCGTTCGTGCCGTCGGTCATGTCGAGCAGGTCGAACCGGTAGCGCCGGTGCATGTTGCGCGTCGTGCCGACCTGCACGCCGTCGAGGGTCAGGGTGGCGACGGTGTCCAGGCCGTCGCAGACCAGGTCGACCCGCTCGAACCCGCGCGGGTCCACGTCGACGGTCCGGCGGTACAGCCAGTCGGTCTGCCCGACCCACGCCGTCGTCGCCTCGTTGCGGTCGGAAGTCGGGTCCGGCAGCAGCCCCTCGCGCTCGAGGTCGGTGTGCACCTGGCCCGGGACCGTCGCCGTGAGCGCCCGGCCACGGACGGCGTCGGGGACGCTCCCGCGTCCCCCTTCCTCGGCCGCGGACACGGTCCAGTCGTCGCGGAGTTCCTCGCGTTCGAGGGTCATGCGGGTCCTTCTCTGCTGGGGGTCGGTCCGCGTCGACCGCGGTCCGGGACGTCGTCCCCCGGTCCGCCACCCCCGTCGGCCACGGCCGGGAGGCTCGGCACCGGTCCCCCGGCGGTCGTCGCGTCACGCACGTGGATCGACGGGCGACCGCACGCGGGATGCTCGGTGATGCTAGTACGGCTGTCCGTCATCCAGGTCCGGAACCGGTCCACGTCGTCCCGAGTGCGCGAGGAGAGCGCGATCCCGGCCCCGCGCCTCCCGGTCGACTCCGACGGTCGAGTGCCAGGCTGGGGCGCATGATCAGTGTCGAACTCGCCCGCTCCCTGCGTGACGCCGGTCTCCGGTGGCACCCGGAGACCGGCGACCGCTTCGTGATCGACAAGCCGGGGGTCGACGACGACGTCTACACGGTGTCGGAGATGACCGTCGAGCGGCACGAC
Source organism: Curtobacterium sp. MCPF17_031 (assembly GCF_003234035.1). Taxonomy (NCBI): domain Bacteria; kingdom Bacillati; phylum Actinomycetota; class Actinomycetes; order Micrococcales; family Microbacteriaceae; genus Curtobacterium; species Curtobacterium sp. MCPF17_031. The sequence goes on from NZ_QKSG01000007.1 coordinate 43,503, forward strand.
CACCCGACCGGGACGTTCCTGGGCTTCAACGGGACGACGGAGTGGGCGCTCGACTCGGTCTCGGCCGCCGAGTCGCTGTGGCTGCCCCGGGAGGACCAGCTCCGGGAACTCCTCGGTCCGTCGTTCGTGGGGCTCACCCGTGGGTCCGGGACGGACGACCGGACGGTGTGGACGGTGACGGCCGTGATCGCCGGCGAACACCGCTCCTTCGCGGCCGTCGACCCGGCGATCTCCTACGCGCAGGCGTTGGCCGCCTACATCACCGCCGCGCTCGAGTAGCACCGGGACGGACCAGCCCGCCTGGGAACCCGGGGACGACTCGTGGGGCCACGGGTGTTGTCTGGAGGCATGACCGTTCCGAACATCACGCTCAACGACGGACGCACGATCCCGCAGCTCGGCTTCGGCGTCTTCCAGATCGACCCCTCCGAGACGAAGGCAGCGACCCTCGCCGCGCTCGAGGTCGGCTACCGCCACATCGACACCGCCGAGATGTACGGCAACGAGAAGGAGGTCGGCGAGGCCATCGCCGAATCCGGCATCGACCGCTCGGAGATCTTCGTCACCTCGAAGCTGAACAACGGCTTCCACGCTCCCGAAGCAGCCCTGGAGAACGGCAGGAAGTCGGCCGAGCTGCTCGGTGGCTACACCGACCTGTTCCTCATCCACTGGCCGCTGCCGACCGTCTCGGACTTCGTCCCGACGTGGAAGGCGCTCGAGGAGCTCTACGCCGCCGGCACCGCTCGCTCGATCGGCGTCTCGAACTTCCAGGCGCACCACCTGCGCCGACTCATCGCCGAGACGACCGTGACGCCCGCCGTGAACCAGATCGAGGTGCACCCGTACCTGACGCAGGACGAGCTGCGCGCGGTGGACACCGAGCTCGGCATCGCGACCGAGGCCTGGTCGCCGATCGCGCAGGGCCTCGTGCTCGACGACGAGACCATCACCCGCATCGCCGGTGCCACGGGCAAGACGCCGGCACAGGTGGTCCTCCGCTGGCACATCCAGCGCGGCGACATCGTGTTCCCGAAGTCGGTCACCCGTTCGCGCGTCGAGGAGAACTTCGCGATCTTCGACTTCGAGCTCTCGGACGAGGACATGACCGACATCTCGACGCTCGACAAGGGGCACCGCACGGGCCCCGACCCCGACACGTTCGACTTCGTCCCGGCCTGATCCATCGCGGAACGAGGAGAGCCCCGGCCCGATGGTCGGGGCTTTCGTGCGTTCCGGTGTTGTCCACGGATGCGCATTGCATTCGAGATATCACCAGCATATTGCATGCAACATACAGCCTGTCCATGCGCTCCGCGTGGACAGGAAGGGAACCATGCGCAAGATCAACCGAGCCACCGCCGGAGCAGCCTTCGGCCTCGTGCTCGCCGCCGGCTTCGTCCCGGCCGTCGCCTCCGCCGCGACCGCATCGTCGGACGCCCCCGCGATCCCGGGTGCGACCGCCGAGCGCCCGATCACGGACAGCCGCACCAGCATCGCGAAGATCCAGGGGGTGGCCGCCCAGGACGAGCGGAACGGCAACCGCCTGTTCGTCACCAGCCAGGCCACCCCGGAGGCCCAGGTCACGAGCACCGTCGCGAACGGCACGCTGAAGATCGTCGATGCGTCCGGGAACGTGCTCTGCATCGGCTCGGCGGCGGCGGACCGACCGAACCTCTACAGCTGCGAGCTCGAACCGCTCGTCTCCGGTCCGCAGACGATCACGGCAGCCGTCGTGAAGGCGAACGGCACCTACAGCACGCCCACCCAGGCGGAACTCGACGCGTACGCCGCGACACCGACCATCGAGTCGGTGACCCGGGACGGCGACGACCTCGTCGTGGCCGGGCACACCAACCGGGAGGCACGGGTCGAGTCCTCGATCGACCGCACCTCCGTGCTCACCGAGACGGACACGGACACCGACGGCAGCTTCCGGATCCGGATCCCGGGCGGCGCCACCGCCGAGCAGGCCTTCGTCCGCACGGTGAACGACGCGATCCCGGCGGACACCCACGACCACGACGAGTTCGCGACGAGCAACTGGGCCCTGGCGTCCACTGACTCCGAGGCCGGCTCGGGCGAAGAGACCCCCGCACCCGGCGACGGCTCCGGCGAAGAGACCCCCGCACCCGGCGACGGCTCCGGCGAAGAGACCCCCGCACCCGGCGACGGCTCCGGCGAGGCCCAGGCGCCGGTCTACGACGTCACGAGCCCCGCCGCCGGTGCGACGGTCCGGACGGCGCAGCCGACCTTCACCGGCCACGGCCGCCCCGACGGTCGCGTCGCCGTCCAGACCGCGAGCGGCGAGACGCTCGGGGTCGCGACCGCCGACGCCGACGGCAGCTGGGAGGTCACCCTCGAGGGCACGCTCCAGCTCGGCGGCAACGACATCGCCGTCTCGTTCGAGAACCCCGACGGCAGCTGGACGAAGCGTGTCACCCAGGAGGTCACCCGCGTCGCACGGACCGATGCCTTCCGGATCACGACGCCGGCCGATGGTTCGACGGTCACCGACCCGCGGCCGACGATCGAGGGCGCCACGGTCGGCTCGTACCGCCGCATCTCGGTGCAGGACGAGAACGGCACGACCTACGCGTTCGGGTCCTCCGACGCCGAGGGTGACTTCCGGCTCACCTTCGACGAGGACCTCCGTGAGGGCGTGAACACGCTCTCGGTGCAGTACCAGGAGCAGGGCGGCAAATGGGCGTCCTCCCCGTACACGCTGCACTACGACACGGACGCCGGCGAGGAGCCGGGCTCCGGCGAGGAGCCGGGCTCCGGCGAGGGCGAACAGCCCGGCGGCGGCGACGGCGACGAGACCCCGGCCCCGGCCGAGGTCCAGGTCAGCACGACGCGCCTCGATGACGCCGACGTGGTACTCGGCCTCTCCGGCGCCGAGGGCACGGAGGTCACCGTCGTCGCGAACGGCGTGACCGAGCGCGTCACGATCGGAGACCAGGGCCTGGCGTCCGTCGTCGTGCCGGCACCTGCGGCGACGACCACGACGGCGCACGTCACCTCGACGAACGGCAACCGTTCGGCGGAGCAGGACGTCGTGATCGGCGACGGAGCGCACCCGTCCGACCAGGTGACGGCCGCGGTCGTCAGCTCCAGCGCGCTGACCGGCAGCGCCGAGATCGACGCCTGGGGCCCGGCCTCCGGCATCGGCGGGCTGCAGGCGGAGGACGCCGACGGCAACCTCCTCGCCTACGGCACCATCGGCGCGCACGGCGCCGGGCACCTGACGGTGACCGGCCTGACCGCGGGCGAGCACGTCCTCACGATCGTCTCGGGCGGGCTCTCGACCCAGGTCACCGTCACCATCTGACGCTGACCGTTGCAACGGCCCCGTCCTGCCGACGCAGGACGGGGCCGTCGTCCGTCATCCGGGCCTCCCGTGCCGGTGACTCACCACGTCTGGCGCGCTGGCTCCACGGGGCCCGCCCGATCAGGGCTGCGCGACCGACGCAGTCACGGTGAACTTCGCGGTGCGGACGACCTGCCGGGTCGGTCCGACGACCCGCTCGAGCACCGGGCGGTACCGCAGGTGCGAGTTCCACACCGTCCAGAGTTCGCCACCGGCGCGCAGCACCGACGCCGCGTTCCGGAACATCGCCTCCGCCGCGTCGGTCGACACCGTCGTGTCCGCGTGGAAGGGCGGGTTGCAGAGCACCAGGTCGGCGCCGTCCTCGTCGAGTTCGTCACCGGCGTCGCTCCGGACGGTGCGCACCCGGTCCCCGACGCCGTTCAGGTCCGCGGTCATCCGTGTGGAGGCGACGGCCGCGGCCGACACGTCCGTCGCGACGACGTGCACCCGCGGGCGTCGTCGAGCCACCACGGTGGCGATCACCCCGTTGCCGCAGCCGAGGTCGACGACCTGGCGGGCCTCCGGGACGGCGTCGTCGAGCGCGTCGAGGAGCACCCGGGTCCCCAGGTCGAGCGTCGCACCGGCGAACACGCCACCGTGAGCGGCGACCGTGATCCCGAGCTCGTCCTGGTGCACGCGGCGCGGCCAGGGATCGGTGACGTCGGCACGGGCAGCAGCCGCGCGCAACGGGTCGGAGGCGATGAGCAGGCGTGACTTCCCGCGCCCTCGACTCGCCACGACCTCACCGAAGGACCGGCGGAGGACGTCGTTCTGCGACAGCGACATGTACTTGGTCCGGCCACCGCACAGCAGCACCACGTCCGGTGCCGCGTACCGGGCGACCGCGCGGGCGACCTCGTCGAGCCGGTCGTGCGACTTGGTGAGCCGGAGCAGGACGAGCCGGGCGTCCCGGAACGACTCCTCGAACCCCTCCGGGTGGTGGAACCCGCGACGTCCGAAGGTCCCGGCGCTCGCTTCCAGCGCGCGTTCCCCGACGAGCGAGTCCTGCACCACCCGGACGTCGCTCGCGCCGTGCAGCGCGAGCACCCCGAGCGTGAGGACTCCGTACCGGTCGTCGACGACCGTGACGGCGCCAGGATGGCGGAGCGCGTCGCCGTGCACGTGCGGAGCCTCGTCGAGCAGGAACCGGTCGGTGCCCTCGATGGCGATGAGGTCCGGTCCCTGTTCCCGGGGGTGGCGCCGGAAATGGTCGACGAAGTCGGAAGCGGACATGTCCCCGAGCGTACCGACGCCACCCCGGCCCTCCCCCGGCCGGGCCGTCGCGTGGCGCAGGTCGCAACGGCGTCCGGTATATCACACGCGACAAGTGTGAGCAGGACTCCTACGCTCAGGGGAGGTCGGGTCCACCGGCTCCAGGACGCAGCGGGAGGGGTAGATGTTCGCACCGCGACCCAGGGCCGGGACGAGGAAGCTGCTCCGCGACGTCGCCCGTGACCGGCTCCGCAGCGAGATCATGAGCGGGCGGCTGCGCCCGGGCGACCGGTTGGACGACGACGAACTGGCCGAGCGGCTCGGGTGCTCCCGGACGCCGGTCCGCGAGGCCCTCGCCGACCTCGACCGCCTGGGGCTGGTCGAGTTCTGCGCGAACCGGTACACGCGGGTCGCCGTCCCGCGGGACGAGGACGTCCTGCCGGCGCTGCAGGCCCTCGGGCTGCTGTTCGGCGGACTGGTGCGCGTCTCCGTCCCGACGCTCAGCGACCAGAACCGCGCCGCGCTGTTCCGACGACTCGGGGTCCTGCTCGACTGCATGCAGACACCGGGCTGGCGGGCGACGGCGGACGCGGCGACCCCGGTCTACCGGACGTTCATCAGCGAATGCCGGAACCCGATGCTGTCGGCGGCGCTCCGCGCGTCACTCGACGGCCTGACCTTCCGGCTGCGCAGCGACCGTCTGCACGAGTCGCTGCCGTGGGAACACATCCGGAACGGCGTCGTCGCGCTCCGGATCGCGGTGGACAGCAGGGACGGTCGACTCGCCGAGCGCGCCACCTGGGCTGTCCACATGCTGCCGGACCCGGACCGCAGCAGCCCGCAGGTCGACGACGGGCAGCGCACCGGAGCAGACCGGACGGACCGCTGACCGTGTGCGGTGAGTGCATGCGAGCGGTGATCGATGCCGTCCGTGCGCGTCGTCCGGGGGCACGGCGAACGCGGTGCGCCCCGTCGGACGAGGCGCCGACCGGCGTCCCGCCGTGCTCGTCGTCCCCCAGCGCACTCCGCGCCCTGCTCGACCCTCCGCCCGACGCCTGACGCCTGACGCCTGACGCCTGACGCCTGACGCCTGAGCAGCAGAACGCCCGGCCGCGGTCGTCGCTCGAGGGCGACGACCGCGGCCGGGGCGTCAGGACGGTCAGCGCTCGGCGACCAACCGCACGCTCGAGGTCGTCGTGTTCGCGCCCTTCGACGTCGCCGTCGCCACGACCACGTGGTCGCGGGCCTCGAGCGCCGGCGTCCGGATGACCCAACGACCGTCGCCGTCGGCCACGGTGTGCCCGAGACCGTCGACGACCCCGCCCTGTTCACCGAGGTCGATCGCAGCTCCCGGCGCGGCCACCCCGGCGATCCGCACCTCCGGCCAGACGGGCGACACGGGGAACCCGTCGCCGGGAGACGTGATGCGCACGGCCGCGCCGTAGTCCAGGCGCACCGGCACGGTGTCGGTGTCCTGGCTGCGGACCCGCTGGACGACCTGGAGCGCGAACACGCCCCCGCGACCCGGAGCCGGCACCGAGACCGTCCAGTTGCCGTCCTCGCCGACCGTGGTGCCGACGACGACACGGGCGCCGTCCCGGACCTCGACCCGGGCGCCCGGCTGCCCTCGTCCCGCCACCGTCGCACGCTCCGAGACGTCCGCCGGGAACTGGGCCGAAGCGGTCAGCGCGGCGATGACCAGCCGGACGTCGACGTCGGCGCTCGCGACCTCTTCGCTGCCCTTCCGAGCGACCAGGTGGACGGGGTTCGTCCCGTTTGCCAGACCGGTGAGACCGAAGTTCCAGGAGCCGGTCGACGAGGGCGTGACCGACCGGGTGACCTCGGTGCCGTCGCGCTTCCAGGTGACCTCCACCGACGTCGTGCCCGCCGGTGCGGTGCCGACGAGGGTCGCGGTGCCGTCCACCACGTCGACGTCCTCCACGGTCGCCTGCAGGCCCGCGCCGGTGACCGTGGTCGTCACGGTCGCGGTCGTGTCGAAGGTGCCCGCGGCGACGGAACCGGCGAGCGTGCCCCGCAGCGAGCTCGTCGTCGTCGTGACGCCGATCGGCGTCTCGATCCGCATCGCGAAGCGGAACTGCTGACCCGCGGCGATCGCCCAGTTCCGGCTGCCGAGGGAGAACGAGTACGTCCTGCCGTCGGCCGAGCGGGATCCGCTGACGAGCGAGTCGCCGCCGAAGTCCTTCCAGGTGGTCCCGTCCCGGTACTGACCGGTCTGCCGGTCCTGGCCCGGCGCGAACGTGGTGCCCTCGGGCGCCGTGAAGACCAGGGTGCCGGTGGGCGTCGTGAAGGCGGACTGCGCGGTGTAGCCCGCGTACACCGTCGTCGTGGCACCGCGCGGCAGGTCCGCCGTGCCGACGTTGCCGGTGATCCGCCCCGGCTTCGCCGGGTCGGTGATCGTCACCGTCACCGACGTCTGGTCCCGGTACTGCCCGTCGACGTACTGCTGGAAGACCAGCGTGTTCTTCCCGACCTGCAGCCCTGTGACGGTCGTCTCCCACGTCCCCGTCCCGGCGTCGCTCGCGGTGGCGACCTGACGGCCGTTCAACCGGATGCTCGCCTTCCCCATCGCCGTTCCGGTGATCCGAGCGGTCCGTCCCACGTCGTCCTTCGACGCGACCTGCGCGGTGATCGCCCGCTGCGGGTACGGCCGCGTGACCGGTGAGCTGCTCACCGTCGCCGAGTTCTTGCACCCGATCAGGCAGGCGTAGGTCCAGAACCGGGGGGTCCGGGTCTCGCCGTACCGCCACCCGGCGAAGGTCGCGGTCGACGTGCCACCGTCCCAGTGGTAGTCACCGCCGACGTTCCCGACGTGGATCTGACAGGTCGTCTCGAACAACCCGCAGCGTGGCTTCCCGGTGACCCGGTAGGTCCGGTCGTCGATCGGCGTCAGGCTGACGCCCGTCGGCGTGTTCGCGACCGTCCTGGTCGATCCCGGCGGCGCCGATGTGGTCGTCGCCGACGCCGGCCCTCCGGCCACCAATGCGGAGACGACGACCGCCGTGGCGGCCATCGCGATGGTCGTGATGCGCATGGACTCCTCCTCGTGTCATGACTCGGTCCGAGCCAGGGCACACCGTAGGGAGGATCAGGATGCGCTACAAATTCGGTATATCACTCAGCGCTGGGGCCGGTAGAGCACGACCGCCGTGTTGCGCTGCGGCCGCATCCCGGCACGGAGCGGCACCGCCGCCCCGGTCGTCGTCGCGGCGAACACCCGAGCGCCCGGACGGCTGATCAACTGGTCGGCGAGGGCGCGCTCGAGCTCCCGGACCCGAGTCCGGAGCGCGCGGTTCTCGTTCTCCAGGTCCAGGACACGCCGGATCCCCTCCAGCGACACCCCCTCGGATCCCAGCCGCGCGATCTCCCGCAGCTGCGCGACGTCCCGCATCGAGTACCGACGGGACCCGCCGCGGGTCCGTCCGGGGACGACCAGGCCGAGCCGGTCGTACTGCCGCAGTGTCTGCGGGTGCATCTCCGCCAACTCGGCGGCGACCGCGATCGCGAAGACGGGCGAGGTCTCGTCCATGTCGGCCATCTGAGCGCTCCTAGCGGGACTGACGGGAGGCTCGGTGCGGGTTCCTGACGGAGCCGCACCGAGCCTCCCGGCCGGGTCTGGTGGTGATGTGGTGCGTGACGCTAGCCGCGCGCCTTGGCGAGCAGGTCCTCGCGCGGGTCTTCGTCGGGCAGGGCTGCGGCGAGGGCGTCGAGCGCCTCGCGCGCCTTGTCCGACAGGTGCGACGGCACCGCGACCTGGACGGTGGCGAGCAGGTCACCCGTGCCGTTCTTGGTCGTGACGCCGCGGCCCTTGACGCGGAGGACCCGTCCGGACGGCGTGCCGGGCGCGACGCGGAGCTTGACCGGCGCGCCACCGAGGGTCGGGACCTCGATCGTCGCGCCGAGCGCGGCCTCCACGAAGGTGACCGGCACGTCGACCCGCAGGTTGAGGCCGTCTCGCTCGAACACCGGGTGCTTCCGCACCGTGACGGTGACCACGAGGTCACCGGCCTCACCGCCGTCGGGGCTCTGCTCACCACGACCGCGCAGCCGGATCTTCTGGCCGTCGGCGACGCCCGCGGGGATGCGGACGTTCACCGGCCGGCCGTTGCCCTGCGCGAGCTTGACGGTGTCACCGGCGACGGCGGTGGCGAGGTCGAGCGTCGTCGTCGCGGTGACGTCGCGCCCCTTCGTCGGGCCGCCGAAGCCACGGAAGCCGCCGGTGTTCTGGCCGAAGCCGCCACCGCCGAACATGCCGCCGAGGATGTCCTCGAAGCCGCCGGCACCGCCGCCGCCCTGACCGAAGCGGACGCGCTGTCCGCCCCCGCCCTGGCCGCCGCCGCCGCCGAACATGCCACCGAAGACGTCCTCGAAGCCGCCCTGGCCGCCCGGTCCGCCCGCCGTGAAGCGGGCCCCGGAACCCATCGCGCGGACCTGGTCGTACTCCTTGCGCTGCTCCTTGTCGGAGAGCACGGAGTACGCCTCGCTGATCTCCTTGAACTTCGACTCGGCAGCAGCGTCACCCGGGTTGGAGTCCGGGTGGTACTGCCGCGCGAGCTTCCGGTAGGTCTTCTTCAGGTCGGCCTCAGAGGCGTCCTTGGACACCCCGAGGACCGCGTAGAAGTCCTTGTCGAACCAGTCCTGACTGGCCACGGCTCACCTCCCCTCTTCCGATGCCGGCCCTCAGGCCGGGACCGCCACGGCGACCTTGGCCGCACGGAGCACACGCTCGCCGAGCTTGTAGCCCGGTTCGACGACGTCCGCGACCGTCTGACCGGTGGCACCCGGTGTCGGGAGCTGGACGATCGCCTCGTGGATGTTCGGGTCGAAGGTCTCGCCCTTCTCACCGATCTGCACGAGCTTGAACCTGTCGAACCCGGCGCGGATCTTCTGGCCGATGACCTGCATGGGGCCCTCGGGCAGGTCCCCGTGCGCCTCGGCGCGGGTCAGGTCGTCGAGCGCGGGGAGGAGTGCACGCACCACCTCGGCGATCGCCACCTCGCGATTGGCCTCACGGTCGCGCTCGACGCGCTTCCGGAAGTTCACCAGCTCCGCCTGTGCACGGAGCATGTCCGCGCGCATCTCGGCGACCAGGTCGCGGTCGGACGGGGACAGGCGGTCCTCGGCGATGCCGGACGCGGCGTCGGCGAGCAGGGCCTCGTCCTCAGGGCTGAGGTCGTCCGCCGGACTCCCGTCTGCCGGGTTCTCGTCCGCCGCGGATGGCGCGTCCGTCGGGACCTCGACGTCGGGGCCCTCGGCCTCGATCAGGTCCTCGGGTGCCGTCGCGTCGGTGACATCGCCCTCGACCTGCGGCTCCTGGGCGTCGTCGACGTTCTCGTCGTGCACGTTGCCGTCAGCGTTGTTGGAGTCAGCCATCGGTTACTTCTTGTCCTTGTCGTCCTCGTCGTCCACGACCTCGGCGTCCACGATGTCCTCGTCGTCACCGGCGGTCTGACCCTCCGCGCCCGCTTCCGGACCGGCAGCGGCGGCCGACTGGTCCTGGGCGTAGATGGCCTGGCCGATCTTGCCCTGCGACTCGTTCAGCTTGTCGAAGGCGGTCTTCACCGCGTCGTCGTCGTCTCCCGCGAGGGCCGACTTCAGCGCGTCGACGTCGGCCTGCACCTCGGACTTGACGTCCGCCGGGAGCTTCTCGTCGTTCTCCTTGATGAGCTTCTCGATCGAGTACGCGAGCTGCTCGGCCTGGTTGCGACGCTCACTGGCTTCGCGGCGGGCCTTGTCCTCGGCGGCGTGCTCCTCGGCCTCGCGGACCATGCGCTCGATGTCCTCCTTCGGCAGCGACGAGCCGCCGGAGATGACCATCGACTGCTCCTTGCCGGTGCCCTTGTCCTTCGCGGACACGTGCACGATGCCGTTGGCGTCGATGTCGAACGTGACCTCGATCTGCGGGATGCCCGCGGGCGCCGGGGCGATGCCGGTCAGCTCGAAGGTGCCGAGCGCCTTGTTGTCGCGCGTGAAGTCGCGCTCGCCCTGGAAGACCTGGATGGCGACCGACGGCTGGTTCGAGTCAGCGGTCGTGAAGGTCTCGCTGCGCTTGGTCGGGATCGCGGTGTTGCGGTCGATGAGCTTCGTCATCAGGCCGCCCTTGGTCTCGATGCCGAGCGAGAGCGGGGTGACGTCGATGAGCAGGACGTCCTTGCGCTCACCCTTGAGGACACCGGCCTGCAGCGCGGCGCCGACGGCGACGACCTCGTCCGGGTTGACGCCCTGGTTCGGCGACTTGCCACCGGTCAGCGACTTGACGACCTCGGCCACGGCGGGCATACGGGTCGAGCCACCGACGAGGACGACGTGCGCGATGTCGTTCACCGACACGCCCGCCTCCTTGATGACGTCGTTGAAGGGCTTCTTCGTGCGGTCGAGCAGGTCGGAGGTCATCTGCTCGAACTGGGCCCGCGAGATGGTCTCGTCGAGGTTCAGCGGGCCGTTCGCCGTGAGGGTGAGGTACGGCAGCTGGATGTTGGCGCTCAGCTGGCTCGACAGTTCCTTCTTCGCCTGCTCGGCGGCTTCCTTCAGACGCTGCTTGGCGATCTTGTCCGTGGACAGGTCGACGCCGTGCTCGTCCTTGAACTTCTTGACCAGGTGATCGACGATGCGCTGGTCCCAGTCGTCGCCGCCCAGGCGGTTGTCGCCCGAGGTCGAGCGGACCTGGATCGTGGAGAAGTCGTCGTCCTTGCCCACCTCGAGCAGGGAGACGTCGAACGTGCCGCCGCCGAGGTCGAAGACCAGGATGAGCTCGTCTTCCTTGCCCTTGTCGAGGCCGTACGCCAGCGCGGCCGCGGTCGGCTCGTTGATGATGCGGAGGACGTTGAGGCCGGCGATCTCGCCGGCGTCCTTCGTGGCCTGGCGCTCGGCGTCGTTGAAGTACGCCGGGACGGTGATGACCGCGTCGGTGACGTCTTCACCGAGGTACTGCTCGGCATCGCGCTTGAGCTTGCCGAGGGTACGGGCCGAGATCTCCTGCGGCGTGTAGCTCTTGCCGTCGATGTCGACCTTCCAGTCGGTACCGATGTGCCGCTTGACACTCGCGATGGTGCGGTCGACGTTCGTGACGGCCTGGCGCTTGGCGGTCTCGCCGACCAGCACCTCGCCGTCCTTCGTGAAGGCGACGATCGACGGCGTGGTGCGGAGGCCCTCGGCGTTCGCGATGACGGTGGGCTCGCCGCCCTCGAGCACGCTGACGACCGAGTTGGTGGTTCCGAGGTCGATTCCTACTGCACGTCCCATGGGGAGGTACTTCCTTTCATTGGGTGCCGGGAGGTCCGACGCGTGGTGCTGACGTCTACAGACTTGCGTCCCTTGGGCTCAACCCTACTCCCGTCGAGAGGCCCGTCAAGTTCCGGAGCTGGAAGTTGCGTCCAAGCGACGCAAGGCGGCTGGGCAGCCCCACATACCGGCCTTCATCAACGTGATATTCTCTATCTGACATTCGCTGCTCCACCGGTGCAGCCCGATCCGAAAGACACCTCACTCTTATGAAAGCATTCCCTCGAGCTGCGGCCGCGACCGGCGTCGCCGCAGCCACCCTCGCCGCCAGCTTGAGTATCGGTCCCGCGGCGTCGGCCGAGTCGAGCAGCGCGTGGAGCAGTCTCGATTCATCAGTCGTTCCGTTCACAGTCGGTCAGACCCAACGAGTGCATGCTGCCTTCCGTATCCACTCGGACAGCCATACGAAGGATCTTCATTGGGAGTTCTCCGCACCCAGCGGAACGCACTTCTCGGCGAACGACGCGATCGGGGGATTCGATCGACCGCTGTCAGGGCATGCGGGGCTCGAGAACTGCACACTGTCCGACCAGGATCGCAAGATGCTGTGCTCGCGCTCCGGCACCGGCACGGGGGGATTCTGGGGCGGCTCGCACACGTGGTACTACTCGCCCTCCCTGACGGTCGACACTCCTGGCCCGAAGCGCTCGGTCATCGTCCGCTTCTCCGGCCAGTCCGCCCCGGCGTACTCCACCAACTGGACGTCTTTCGACGTCTCGTCGTCGGTACCGATCTCGACACCGTTCACCGCGTCGTCGTCCTACGACAAGACCGAGGACTCGTTCACGATCTCCGGCACGACCGAGGGCAACTGGGACATCTGGACCAGCGCGGACAACGGCGCCAAGTGGAAGTGGCTCACCTCGGCCGCAGAGTACAAGTACTCGCGCAAAGCTCCTCGGTCGGACACGGCCGGCAGGACCCTGCGGGTTCGTCAGGCTGCCGATGGCGTGCAGACGACCGTGCCGCTCCACGACCCCGCCCTCACAGAGGTCTCGGTCGGGAAGAAGGGTAGTCAGCGGACCCTCACCACGAACGCGGGCAGCAGTGGCGCGACCATCCACGTGTCCAGGGACGACACCCCGGGGGGCGATTACCAGACACTGACCGCTGGCTCGGACGGCTGGGTCCGCGGAGCTGTCCTCGACCGGGTCCCCTCGACCGCGACCACGGCGACGATCTGGTCTGGTGACCGCGGAGAACGCACCAAGGTCAACCTTCCGCAGGTCCTCAGCGCCAACGCATTCGACGCCGACGTCGAGAAGGGCACGGCGCGCCTGAGCGGGTACGTTCCGACGGACGCGAACCTCGTCGAGATCCGGTGGGGTACGACGACCAAGGCCTTCGCTCCAGGCGCGGACGGCTCGTTCACCTTCACACTCGACAAGCTCGCTCTCGGATCGAACGCAGTACAGATCCGTGCGCTCAAGGGCGGCACCGAACTCGGTGAGTTGGAACTCGATGTCGCGCTCAAGGTCCAGGACGTCACTGCGAAGCACACCTTCGATCTCGAGAACCCCGAGAAGACCGTACAGATCAGCGGCACTGCAACGCCGGGCACCAAGGTCGAGGTGCGCCGCGGCAACAGTGTCGTGGGCTACGACACCGTCAAGGGCGGGGGCGAGTGGAGCACCACGGTCAATGCCCCGAACATGACCGGTGTCGACACCCTCGACGTCGTGCAGGTCGTCCGTGGCCAGGACAACGGTCACACGGAACTGAAGGTCGACTACGGCGCGGGCACGACGATCACGTCGCCGGCAGACGACTTCGTGCTCGAACCGGGCAGCACGCTCCTGCTCACCGGTGTGTCGCAGCAGAACTCGCTGATCAGGGTCTACGAGAAGGGCAAGCAGGGCACGATCCTCGGGTCGATGCAGGCCGACAAGGACAACGGCAGCTGGGGCATCCCGATCGACGGCCTCGAGGATCGTGAGTACAAGCTCGTCGTCGCCACGACGAGTAAGGGCTACAACCGCACCACTGTCGAGATCACGGTGAACCCGGGCAAGTCCTCGAACGGCGGCGTCGCGGCCGATGGCGTCGGGTTCGACCTGTCGATGGAGGTCGGCGAGACGAAGGACCTCTACGTCGGCCTCAAAGCGACCGACTCGCTCACGTCGCTGCAGGACACCACGTTCAAGGTGACTGCGCCTGCCGGGACGAAGTTCGTCGACGGCACCTCGAAGAGCCAGTACCTCGACCCCAACGGGCAGTGGAAGAGCGACGGCAATGCCACCGCGACCGTCACGGTGCAGGACGGCGGCGCGAAGGCCGTCGTCACGCTGAACACCAAGCACGGCTGGACACGGGGCACGGGACAGCAGGCCCGCTGGAGCCTGCCGATCGAGGGCACGGCTGCTGGCACCGGTGACGCCACGTTCACCGTGAGCGGTACGAGCAACCGCGGCGCGTTCACCGCGTCCGGCACGTCGGCCGTCAGCGTGGTCGAGCAGCCAACGGTCACGTTCCCGAATGTACCGGTCGCCGCTCCCGGCACAACGACAGACTGGGTCGATGGTTCCATGTCGAGCAACGCCGCGGGTGAGCTTGAGCTGAAGGCACCCGCGGGCACGACGATCGTCGAAGCACGAGGGTTGGGTGTGGGCAGCGGATCCACGATCGTCGGGCAGATCCGCGACGGCGGGAAGCGCGCGTTCTTCTCGGGTGACAACACATGGGCTGATGACTTCCGGAAGATCCAGTTCAAGCTGCGCGTGAACGACGACGCGGCGCCGGACACGACGATCACTGGTGGAACTGCGACCATCAAGAAGGCCGGGCAGGAGGACGTGGCTGCGGAAGGGACGTTCTCCGTCCAGACCGGTGCGAAGGTGACGTTCGACGTGCCAGCGACTTCGGCCGGATCGACGACCGACTGGGTGTCAGGGTCGATCTCCTCCAAGAAGCAGGGCGAGGTCACGCTCCACGCTCCTGAGGGCACGAAGTTCGTCGCGGCTCAGGGAGCCGGTGGCAGCGGCGCCGTGGTGTCCGGTTCAGTCGCAAAGGACGGGAAGACGGCAACCATCGCCGGAGACCAGACCTGGGAGGACACGTTCCGGAAGATCCAGTTCAAGCTGCAGGTCCTCGAGGGCCAGAAGGGCGGCGCCGAGCTGACCGGCGGCAGCGTCGACATCGTGGCGGAGGGCACCACCCCGGTCATCGGCCACGGTGACATCACCGTGGCGGTCGCACCGGCACCGGTCGAGAACGGCGGCGTCAAGACCGACGCACTCGGCTTCGACGCATCGATGCAGGTCGGCGAGACCAAGGACCTCTACGTCGGCCTCGAAGCGACCGACTCGCTCACGTCGCTGCAGGACACCACGTTCAAGGTCACTGCGCCTGCCGGGACGAAGTTCGTCGACGGCACCTCGAAGAGCCAGTACCTCGAACCCAACGGGCAGTGGAAGAGCGACGGCAATGCCACCGCGACCGTCACGGTGCAGGACGGCGGCGCGAAGGCCGTCGTCACGCTGAACACCAAGCACGGCTGGACACAGGACACGGGACAGCAGGCCCGCTGGAGCCTGCCGATCGAGGGCACGGCTGCTGGCACCGGTGACGCCACGTTCACCGTGAGCGGTACGAGCAACCGCGGCGCGTTCACCGCGTCCGGCACGTCGGCCGTCAGCGTGGTCGATTCAGCGAAGCCGGCGACGCCGGCGAACGTCGAGGGGTACTTCCCCGAGAACGTGAAGCAGTGGGCCCACATCAAGGGCTCCGGCGTCACCGCGAACGCGGCGATCACCATCTCCAACAGCAACGGCGTCGTCACGACCGGCAATGCCAACGCCTCCGGCGCGTTCGACCTCTCCGTCAACCCCTCCAAGGTCGGCTGGGGCGACCAGGCCTTCACCGTCACCCAGACCACCGACGGCAAGACCTCCGACCCCGCCAACGTGACCCTGCAGTACGCACCGAACACCGCACCCACGTTCACCTCCCCGGCGAACCTGGACACGATCATCAACACCGGACAAACCTTCACCGGCACCGGTGTCGACGGCGCACTGATCGGCCTCAAGGGCGCCGGGATCAGCACCGAACTGGCGACCACGACGCTCAACGGCACCACGAACTGGTCCCTGCAGGCTGATCCCGCCATCACCCTCCCGATCGGCTCCTACCAGCTGTTCGCGAACCAGCACACCAAGGGCGGCAAGTTCAACAACGCCCCGATCATCGTCACCGTGAAGGACGCCAAGCCGGCGACGCCGGCCAACGTCGAGGGGTACTTCCCCACGAACGTGAAGCAGTGGGCCCACATCAAGGGCTCCGGCGTCACCGCGAACGCGGCGATCACCATCTCCAACAGCAACGGCGTCGTCACGACCGGCAAGGCCAACGCCTCCGGCGCGTTCGACCTCTCCGTCAACCCCTCCAAGGTCGGCTGGGGCGACCAGGCCTTCACCGTCACCCAGACCACCGACGGCAAGACCTCCGACCCCGCCAACGTGACCCTGCAGTACGCACCGAACACCGCACCCACGGTGCTCACCCCGACACCGGGGAGCCAGATCGCCGCGAAGGGTCAGACGTTCACCGGCATCGCAGTGGACGGAGCGCTGCTCGCACTGCACGGCTCGGGCATCACCGCGGACCTCGCCACGACGACGCTCAGCGGCACGACCGACTGGTCGATGACTGCTGACCCGGACGTGGCACTCCCCGCCGGCAGCTACCAGCTGTTCGTGCAGCAGTTCACCAAGGGCGGCAAGTTCAACCAGCAGCAGCTGGCCGTCAACGTGGCCCCCTGACCTGAGCTGAGCTGACCCGACACTCCCCCGGTCCGGGCGGGACGTCCGAGCGACGTCCCGCCCGGACCAACACACGACGACCGACCAGACCCGAAGGGCCATCATGTCGACCCGGATCCTGACCACGACCGCTCTCACCCTCGCCCTCGCCGCCGCGCTCACCGGCTGTTCCGGGAGCAACGCCACATCGGAGACGGGCCCCACCCGCACGCCGACTCCGACCGACATCACCACGGCCCCGCCGCCCGAGCTCGAGAAGGCCACGGTGCGCTGCTCCGACGGGGTAGCCCGAGTGGCTGACCTCAACAACAAGGAGGTCAGCGTTCCCGACTGCGCGAAGGTCGTGATCACGACCTCGAACGCTCGCATCGTCATGGCCGACGCCGACGAACTCCGCGTGACCGGCGCGATCAACAGCATCACCGCGAAGGACGTCGCGTCCATCACCGTGACCGGGGACGCCAACGAGATCACGACGACCTCCACGCCGGAGATCGATGACTCCGGAGCGAAGAACGTCGTGAACCGCTGAGCTCCCTACACGAGAAGGGGCCCCGATCGTTCTGGCGATCGGGGCCCCTTCTCGTGTACTGAGCAGTCACGGGGCTGCTCCCCGGCACTTCGAGATGTCAGGGACGTGGAGCGACCGCGTGGAGCAGCGCGACCACACGCTTCAGAGCGTCGTCCACGGTGTGGGCCATGTCGGCGAAGTCGCTGGCATCACCCCGGACCGGATCCGTGATGTCCACGGCTCCCCGAGCGGCCAGGCGGAACCGTCCCACGACGTCGTCGAGGGACATCCCGTGCAACGGGACGTCGCTCTCGGTCGCCGCTTGGGCCACCTGAGCGAACTCGCCCAGGGTGTAGGTCCTCCGGAGGGCACCGGGAACGAGCGCGAGTACGTCGCGCCGGTGTCCGCGTTCCATCGTCAGCACGACATCCACGCTGCGGATGAGCGCCGCGTCGATCCGTCGGGACCGGTGAGCATCGAGCTGTGCCACGCTCCGCGGTTCGACGACGAAGCGGCGGAGCTGTTCGTGTGCCCCGGCGCCGAGCGGTGCCCTCGTCCCGGCGCTGAGTGGAACGGCCGGAGTGTCGTCCCTCGCGGACCAGAGCTCGGAGAACGCCACCGTGGCGTACGGGGAGCGGCAGATGTTCCCCTCGCAGACGAACAGCACCCGGGGCGGCACAGCGGGCGTCATCGTCTTCCCTCGACCGCCGCACGCCGCGCCCGCCGCGGGCTCTCGCTCTGCGGACGAGCAGTGGCGTAGTAGGAGTACGACTCCGGTCGGTGCCCGACACGGACACGGTTGGCGACGACGCCGAGCACTCGAGCCCCGACCGCGTCGACCTTGCTGACTGCCCGCCCGATGTCGCCCATCTTCACCCGGCCGTCGACCGAGGCGACGAACAGCACGCCCGACGCCGAGGCCCCCAGCACTGCTGGGTCCGTGACGGGAAGCGCGGGCGGTGCGTCGATGATCACGTAGTCGAACGACACCGACGCCGTCTGGACCACGAGCTGCATCTGCCGGGAGCTGAGGAGCTCGCTCGGGTTCGGCGGCACCTGGCCGGAGGTGAGGACGCGGAGGCCGCCTTCTCCGACCACCTGGATCGCGTCGTCGAGTTCGACCTGGTGGGCGAGCACGGTGGACAGGCCGACGCTGCCTTCGATGCCCAGGATGTCGGCAACGGACGGCCGCCGGAGATCGGCGTCCACGAGCAGCGTCCGGTGGCCGTTCTGCGCCAGCATGAGCGCCAGGTTGGAGGCGGTGGTCGACTTCCCCTCGCCGGCGAGCGAACTCGTGACCACGATGACCTGACAGTCGCCGTCGAGGTTCGTGAAGGTCAGGTGCGTGCGCAGCTGGCGGTAGGCCTCGGCTGTGCTGGAGAACTGCCCTCCGCTGCTGGTGAGGGCGATGGTGGCGATGTCGTCGGAGACCGGGATCTCCGCGAGGACGCTCTTCCCCGATGCGGACGCCACCTGGTCGACGCTCCGCACCTTCGTGTCCATCGTCTCGCGGAGCAGGGCGCTGCCGATGCCGAGGGCGAGACCGATGAGGGCGCCGACTGCGATGTCCACCGGCACGCGGGGTGAGGCCGGCGCGGTCGGCACTTCGGCCTTCTGATACACGCTCAACTTCACCAGCGATTCGCCGAGTGCATCCGTCTTCTCGAGGTCCCCCACGAGCTCGATGGTCTGCGCGGCGATCGCGTCCGCGAGCGCGGCGGCCTTCTCGGGGTCGGGCTGCGTCGCCGCGATCGACATGATGACGGTGTCGGCATTCGTCGTGGTCCGCACGGCCCGCTCGAGTTCGGACGGAGCAGCTTCGACTCCTGCTTCCCGAGCAGCGGCGCGGAGGATCGCGGTCGAGGTCGAGAGCTTCGCGTACGACGCCACGCGGGACTCGGAGAACGACCCACCCTGACTCAGGTCACTCGCGGTCGAACCGCCGTCCACCGAGACGAACATCTGCGCCTCGGCGCGGTACAGCGGCGTCGCGAGGAGCGACAGCGTCACCCCGCCCGTCACGCCCAGCAACGTGAGCATGGTCAGCAACCAATGCCGTCGTCGGATGACGGCCAGGAACTGTGCGAGCGACATGACGATTCCTTCGGGAAGGGGCTTGAGGGGCTGATATACAAACGATAGTATATCCCAAACAGTTGAAAGGAAAAGATGACGATCCTCGGCGCCGTCCTCATCGGCAGCGCGCTCCTCGGCGTGCTGCTCCGCCGGCGCGCCCTCGTCGCGGTCGCTCTCGGTTGCGCCGCCGGGCTCCCTTCCTCGGCCGGGCTCGTGGTCGGCCAGCCGGTGCCGATCTTCGTGTGTGTCGGAGCCGTCGCCGGCGTCGCCTTCCTCGTGGAACCACGTCGGGCGGGCCCGACGCCCGTCCTCACCGTGCTGGTCGGATTCGCGGTGTGGTCGCTCACGTGGACCGTCATGGCGCCCTGGGTGTTCGCGGGCGTCCCGGTGCTCACGCCCCGGGGCGGTGTCGAGCGCCAGCTCTCGGCGCTCACACCACTCGGCTACACGACGACCAACTTCGCGCAGTCGCTGATCCTCGCCAGTGCACTGGGCGCAGCAGCCTTCCTCATCCGCTCCCGGACCGCTCCGCTCGCACTGACCGTCACCACGTGGGTCGGCGTGGGCGGCAGCCTCGTGCGGAGCGCCCTGCGGCAGGCGGGGCTCGACGTCCTGGCACCCTTCCTCGACACGTTGCAGACCTACTACGCCGACACCGACAGCAGGTGGCGTGGCGTCTTCAACGAGCCGAGCGAGCTCGCGGCCTTCGCGACCGGGGTCGCGGCGTACGCCACCGCACGAGCGCTCCTCGCGGACCGTTCCGCGACGAGGGTCGCCTGCTCAGCACTCGCCGTCGGTGCCGGGACGCTGCTCCTGGGTTCGGCCTCGGGCACAGCCCTCGTCACGACGGGCATCGTCGCGGGGACTGCACTGATCGTGCTCGTCGCGCGTTTCGCCGCGAACGGCGGCCGCGGTGCGCCGTGGGTCGTCCTCGGGCTGCTGGCTGTCCTCATCACCGCGATGACGATGGGCACAGACCTGATCGAGCCGGCCGTGGAGTTGGCCACCGGCAAGCTCGGGAGCCAGTCCCAGCTGGCACGGAGCGGTGCGGACGGGGTCGGCCTCGAGGTCTTCTGGGACACCGGCGGCCTCGGGGCGGGTCTCGGCGGGAACCGCGCGTCCTCGTTCGTGGTCACCCTGCTCTCGACCGTGGGCGTCGTGGGAACCGCGCTCTTCTCGTTCGCCGTCTTCCGCACCGTCCGCACCGGCCTGCGGTCGCGCGTGACCGTACCGGCCGCCGTCGGCCTCCTGGCACTCCTGGTGGCGAAGACCGTGGCCATCCCTGACCTGGGCACCCCGCTCCTCTGGATCCTCCTCTGCGCCAGCCTGAGCGCGGGTGCCAGCAAGAACAGGAGAACGAGCGGCGACGGATCGGCAGCGTCCGCACACCCGTCACCGCCCCTCCGCGACGACGTCCCACCGTTCCACCGTTCCGCCCAGCAAGGAAGTCCGACATGAACCGACCCATCGACAAGGCGGCACCGATCGATCCCGCGACCACCGTGCGGTTCACCGGCGTCCAGGCGCTGCGGTTCCTCGCCGCGATGCTCGTCGTGGTGTCACACGTCCCGATCTACGTCCAGGAGCGCCTCCACGAGGACGTCCCCCGATTCCCCGTGGGCGTCGCGGGTGTCGCCGTCTTCTTCGCCATCAGCGGCTTCGTCGCGGTCATCGTGACGTCCCGTGACGACGTCCGTCCGGGCAGGTTCCTCCTCCGGCGCGCAGCCCGCATCGTGCCGCTCGCCTGGGCGATGACCACGATCAAGCTGCTCCTCGTCGTGATCGACCCCTCGTCGCTCGTGCGCGCTGCCGTCGACCCGTGGTACATCGTGGCGAGCTACCTCTTCCTCCCTGCACGAGGCGCCGACGGCCTGGTGCAACCGCTGTACACCGTGCAGTGGACGCTCTCGCACGAGTTGCTCTTCTACGTCGTCGTCGCCGGCGCACTGGCCCTGCGGACCAGACCCGCGACCCTCGTGCCAGTGGTCCTGGCCGTGCTCGCACTGCTCTCCGTCGCACGTCCGGACCCGTGGCCAGCGTGGCAGTTCCACGCGGACCCGATCGTCCTGTGCTTCGTCGCAGGGATGGCCGTCGGACAGTGGACCTGCGACCGTCGCCGTGGTCCGCTCGTCGTCCGGCTGCTCGGCGCGCTGATGTGCTGGGTCGTCGTCGAGGGCATCAGCGGCGCGCCCGTCGCTCACGCGCTGCTCCTGCCGGTCGCGACCACTGCGATCCTCGCGGCCGTGGTCGCGGAGACCTGGTGGCGGCGTCTGGTGGGTCGGCGGTTGCTGCTCCTCGGAGACGCGTCGTACGCGCTCTACCTGACACACCCGGTCGTCGTACCGGTCTTGATCGCCGCGTTGACACGCCTACCGATGCTCGCAGACCCCGCACGCTGGCCAGTCGTCGGGCTGCTCGCCGCGTGCGGGTCCGTCTTGGCGTCGGTGGCCGTCTGGAAGTGGGTCGACCGCCCGTTGCTGCGCCTGTCGCAGCGCCTCACGCAGCGACGGGAACCGGAAGTCACCGCTACCGGCGGCGGCGGGATCCTCGACGGCGCCCACCGGGATCGGACCGGGTGACACCGCACCGGGCGGTGGGAATCACGTTGTCCGTCCGGGTGAGGCGGCTCTTCCTCGTGGACGCCGCACGCCGCGGACGTCGCGGGCCGCCGAGACCTGGCGCGACGCCCGCAGGACCACGTCGGGGACGTGGCCGAGGCGTCGGGAGCAGGACGGGCCTCCAGGACGGGCCGGGAGGCGTCCGCCGCGACGCGTCAGATCGCGTTGGCCTTCGCGACGCCGCCGTACCAGTGCGCGCTCGGCTTCGGCGTCCGTTCGAACGTCTCCCGGTCCCAGGCGACGAGCCCGAAGGTGGGCCGGAACCCGGAGGCCCACTCGTAGTTGTCGAGGAGCGACCAGTGCTGGTAGCCGAGGACCTCGATGCCGTCCTCGATGCAGCGGTGGATGCCCTCGAGTGCACCCTGCGTGTAGGCGATCCGGCGGGTGTCGTCCGCGGTCGCGATGCCGTTCTCGGTCACCATCGCGGGGACGTGGCCGGACAGCTCCCACGCGCTGCGGATGCCGTCAGCGGCGGCCTCCGGGTAGAACTCCCACCCGGTCAGCGTCGTCTCGACATCGTCCTCGACCGGCAACGGACCGGAGGGTCCGACGAACGTGCGCGTGTACGCCTGCACGCCGACGAAGTCGTCGCCGGCAGCCGCTTCGAGGTACCAGTCGTCGCGCGGGTACCCGTACTCGCGGAGCATCTCCTCGGACCCGGGCTCGCCGGAGGGCTTGAACGCCTGGGTCGCGATGGTCCACCCGGACTGGAGGCCCGACACCTGTCCCAGGACATCGCGCGACCGCCGGTGGCTGGCCAGCAGCGCGTCGGCGACGCCGAGGTCCGGGTTCGGCAGCCCGTAGGCGACGAGGTTCCGGGCGTCCTCGCCGCCGGCGAGCATCGCCGCGATGTTCGGCTCGTTGATCGTGCACACGTAGCGGACGCCGTCCTGGACGACGGGGAGCGCGGCCTCGGTGTACCGGGCGAACAGGTCGGCGGCGTCGGGGGCGCGCCAGAAGCCGTCCCGCTCGAACCAGCGCGGCACGGTGAAGTGCATGAGGGTGACGATCGGCTCGATGCCGAACTCGTGGCAGGCCTCGACCATGCGGCGGTAGTGGTCGACCTCGGCGCGGCTGACGAACCCGCGCTCGGGCTCGATGCGGGACCACTCGATGCTGAACCGGTAGGAGTTCAGGCCGAGGTCGGCGGCGATCCGGATGTCCTCGCGGTAGCGGTGGTAGCTGTCCGCCGCGTCGCCGGAGGGCTCGACGATCGTGGTGTCCGGCTCGTGCTCGTGCACCCACCAGTTGCTGTTGACGTTGTTGCCCTCGATCTGGTGGGCGGCGGTGGCGGCACCCCAGAGGAAGCCGTCGGGGAAGTGCAGCGTGGTGATGATGGTGCCTTTCAGTGGGCGGACAAGAACCGATCGAAGACCTCGACGGTTCCCTGCGGGTTCTCGACCTGGGGTCCGTGGTAGCTCGCCGGGATGACCTCGTACTCGGCGCCGGTGTCGGTCGCCATGGCGCGCTGCCACGGGATCGGCCAGGCACCGTCCCACTCGCCGTGCGTGACGAGGACGGGCAGCCCGGTGGCGCGGAGTTCGGCGGAGCTGTCGGTGTGGTCCTCGAGGATGTGCCCGCCGGCGACGATGCTCAGGGGGCTCGTGGCGTCGAAGCGCTCGCGGACCATGCGGACGTCGTCGGGGAGCTCCTCGTCGGGGCGGTACGCCCACAGCGGGTTCGTGGCGTCGAACAGCGTGCGGTTGTTCCCACCGGTGTCGTGCATGATCGTCAGCTCGGTGACCTTGCGGTAGGGCCAGCCGTACGGTCCGGAGCAGAACTGCACGACGGACCGGAACGAGCGAGGCGACGCGATCGCGGCGGCGCGGACTATCACGCCGCCGAGCGAGTGCCCGATGAGGTGCACGGGTGCGCCGTCGTCGAGCAGGCGTGCGACCCGGGCCACGTCGGCGGCTTCCTCGTCGAGCGTGTGGCTCTGCGGCGAGCCCGGCGCTGCCGAGTCGGCCTGCCCGCGGCGGCTGATCGCGACCGCGGTCCAGCCCGCGTCCCGGAGCAGGGGCATGAACGTGCGCCAGTCCTCCTTCGAGCCGGTGTACCCGGGGACGACGAGGACGACGCCCTTCGACGGACCCGACGGGACGACGCGGTAGGCGGTGAGCCGGCCGACGGGGAGGTCGATGCCGACGACGTCGACGCCCTCGGGCGTGGGCAGGTGGCCGAACGGCGGGACCGTGGGGAACGCGTGCAGGTTCATGGCGCCAGTCTCTTGCGCGGATTCGGCACGGCGTCCAGCAGGGCGACCGTGTAGTCGTCCTGCGGGTGCTGCAGCACGTCGGCGGTCCGCCCCCGCTCGACCACGGCGCCGTCGTGGAGCACCATGATGTCGTCGGTGATGAGCCGGGCACTGAGCAGGTCGTGCGTGATGTAGAGGAGCGAGACGCCCCACTGCTCCCGCAGGTCCTCGAGGAGCGCGAGCACCCCGGCACGGAGCGTCACGTCGAGCATCGAGACCGGCTCGTCGGCGATGATCACCTGCGGATCGCTCGCGAGCGCCCGGGCGATCACCACGCGCTGCCGCTGCCCGCCCGAGAGCTGGTGCGGGAGCTTCTGCGCGAACTGCTCCACGGGCGTCAGGCCCACGGTCTCCAGGAGCTCGAGCACGCGACGGCGGGCATCGCGCCCGCGGAGCCCGGCGTAGTTCACGACCGGGCGGGTGAGCGTGTACTCGACCGTGTGCAGCGGGTTGAGCGCCGAGTACGGGTCCTGGAACACCATCTGCACCTCGGAGCGCAGATCCCGCATCCCCCGGCGTCCGAGCTTCGCCACGTCGAGGTCCCCGAAGCGGACGGTGCCGGTCGTCGGCTTCTCGACGCCGGTGAGCAGCTTCGCGATGGTCGACTTGCCGGAGCCCGACTGGCCGACGAGCGCGAGGGACTGCCCCGGCTCGAGTGTGAACGACACGTCGCGGACGGCGCGGACCGGGTCCTCACCACGACGGGGCGGAGCGTAGGTCTTCACGAGGTGGTCGACGACGATCGGATTGCGTGCCGCACTGCGCTCCCGCGAGCCGACCGTGCTGAACGACGAGGTCGCCTGCTGGCGCTTCTCACCCGACGCGGCACGGAGCGAGCGGTCCGGGAAGCCGGGGAGGCTCACGACCGACGCGCGCGGGTCGGCGTAGTGCGAGAGCAGCATCTGCGTGTACGGGTCCTGCGGGGCACGGAGCACCTCGCGCGAACCGCCGTCCTCGACGATCCGGCCCTCGTGCATGACGAGGACGCGCTCGGTGGCCTCGAGCACGATGCCGAGGTCGTGGCTGATGAGCACCGCCGTGAAGCCCTCGGCCCGCTGCAGCTCGATGATCGTGTCCATCACCGCGTGCTGCACGAGGACGTCGAGCGCCGTGGTCGGCTCGTCGAACACCATGAGCTGCGGCTCGAGGGACAGCGCGAGGGCGATCGACACGCGCTGGCGCATGCCGCCGGACAGCTCCCCGGGGAACCGCGCGAGCATCGAGTCGGGGAGCTTCACCTTGCCGACGAGCTCCCGCATCCGGCTGTCCCACCGCTCGCGTGGGACGTGGCCGTGGGCCGTGAAGACGTCGATGAAGTGGTTGCGGATCGTCCGCACCGGGTTGAGCGCGTTCATGCCGGACTGCAGCACCATCGCGAAGCCGCCCTGGCGCTGCTGCCGGAGCTCCTCGTCGCCGAGCTCGCGGATGTCCTGACCGTTGAAGACGATGCTGCCGCCGTTCGTCCGCGCCGGCGGCTTCTGCAGTCGGGTGAGCGCGTAGCCGAGCGTCGACTTGCCGGAGCCGGACTCGCCGACCAGCCCGACGAACTCGCCCTTCCGGAGCGAGAACGACACGTGGTCGACCGCCTGGACGGCGGTCTGCCCCGACGACTCGTAGACGACCGACAGGTCGCGGACGTCGAGCAGGACGTCGGATCCTGCGGAGCCGGTGGTTCCGTGGGACGTGTCGGACGGGAGGCCCGTGGCGGCGCCGGTGCGTGCCTCCAGTCCGGTGGTGGGGACGGGACGTGCGCCGCTCATGCGGTCGCCTCCTTGCGCTTCGGGCGCGCGCCTTCGCGCAGCCGCGGATTGGACACGGCGTCGACGCCGAAGTTGATCAGGGTGAGGCTCATCGCGAGGAGGGCGATGCAGAGCCCCGGGGCGAACAGCAGGATCCACTGGCCGGTGAGCAGCGCGTTCGAGTTCTGCGCCCAGTAGAGGATCGTGCCCCAGCTGACGATCGAGGAGTCGCCGAGGCCGAGGAACTCCAGGCCCGCCTCCGCCAGGATCGCGCTGGTCGCCGCCCCGAAGAAGCTGCCGACGATCAGGGACGTCATGTTCGGCAGGATCTCGCGGAAGACGATGCGGGTCGCCCCCTCGCCGGAGAACTGCGCGGCCGTCACGAAGTCGCGACCGCGGAGGGACTGCGTCTGGCTGCGCAGGACGCGAGCGCCCCAGGCCCAGCCGGTGACGACGATCACCGCGATGATGACCGCGATGCCGCCGTTCTGCAGGTACGCCGCGATGACGATCATGAGCGGCAGGCCCGGGATCACCAGGAACAGGTTCACGATGAAGCCGATGACCTCGGCGATCCAGCCGCGGACGTAGCCCCAGCTGAGGCCGATAGCGACGGCGACGAGCGTGGACAGGATGCCCGCGACGGCTCCGACCATCACCGAGATGCGGGCGCCGTAGATGAGCTGGGAGAGGACGTCCTCGCCGGCTGCGGTGGTGCCCATCCAGTGGTCAGGCGTCGCGTCGGCGGACCGTGCGAAGCCGTTCTGGCTGGCGCCGTACGGAGCGAGGAGGGGCGCCAGGATCGCCACGAGGACGAACACGGCCAGGATGATGATGCCGATCCGGGCCTTCGTGTTCGACCAGACGACGCCGAACTGGCGAGCGGCTGACCTGAGCTTGCTCGGCGCCTGGGCTTCTTCTTGTGTACGTACTGCGACGGTGGTCATCGGCGCGTCCTCGGGTCCAGGACGCCGTACAGCACGTCCACGATGAAGTTGGCGATGAGCACCGACACGGTGATCATCAGGAAGAGGGCCTGCATCAGCGGGTAGTCCTGCCCGATGACAGCGTTGAACAGCAGGTAGCCGATGCCCGGGTAGCCGAACACCTGCTCGACGAGCACCGAGCCGCCGACCACACCGCCGAGGGCCAGGCCGAAGCCGGTCAGGTTCGGCAGGATCGCGTTGCGGGCGGCGTAGCGGATGGCGACGGTCCGGCCGCGCAGGCCGTTCGCCTCGGCGAAGGTGACGTAGTCGTCGCCGAGCGTGTTGATCATCGCGTTGCGCATGCCGATGATCCACCCGCCGAGGCTCGTCACGAGGATCGTCACCGCCGGCAGGACCGCGTGCTGCAGTGCATCCCCGGTGAACGCCAGGTTCAGGCCGGGGGTGGTCGTCGCCGAGTACGCGCCGGTGGTCGGGAACCAGTGCAGGACGTAGCCGAGGAAGAACAGCAGGAGCAGCGCCGTCCAGAAGTACGGGAACGTGGACATGAAGCTGCCGGACAGGGTGGGGAGCGAGTCGAGCCAGGTGCCGCGCTTCCAGGCCGCCGCGATGCCGATCAGGGTGCCGAGGACGAACGCCAGGATCGTCACGACCCCGACCAGGATCAGCGTGTACGGCAGGGCCTTCCCGACCAGGTCGCCGACCGGCTGCGGGTAGAACGTGTAGCTCGTCCCGAAGTCGAGGGTGACGACCTGGTGCAGGTAGCTGACGTACTGGTCCCAGAGGTTCCCGGTCGGGACGCCGAGCTGCGCCTCGATGGCCTTGCGGGTGGCGTCGGTGACGGGGCCGTTCTGGCTGAGCTTCGCGAGGGCCGCGTCGCTCGGGCTGCCCGGCATGAGGCGCGGCAGCACGAAGTTCAGCGTGACCGCGGCCCAGAGGGTCAGGACGAAGAGGACGAGTTTCTGGACGATGTACTTCACTTGCCCTGCTCTTGGACGATCGCGCGCCCTGCGGCGCTGTCGCGCAGCCGGAGCTTGGTGAAGATGAGCAGCGGTGCCGAGTCGTAGTTCTGCGGGGCCATGTAGGGGTCCTCCGCACTCGGCCAGCCGACGAACTTGCCGGTGTTGAACAGACCCCAGAGGCCGCCGTGGTACATGCCGATCACGGGCAGCTGGTCGTACACGATCGTCTGCAGCTGGTCGAGGATCTGCTGCTGCCGGCCGGTGTCGGTCGTCGCCTTGTACTCGTCGAGCAGGCGCTGCGTGGCCGGGTCACGGTACCGCTCGTAGTTGTTGACGGTGGGCTTGCCGACGGGCTGGTAGAACTCGGTCGACATCAGCGAGTTGAACGCCTGGTACACGTCGCCGTTGCCCATGCCGCCCATCGCCATGTCGAAGTCACCGTTGTTGATCGCCTGCTGGTACCCGGCGGGCTGCGGGGCCTTGATGGTCACCGCGACGCCGATGGCGGTGAGGTCGCGGCGGACCTCCTGCGCGGCACGGAGCCAGTCCGCGTAGCCGTTCGCCGTGGTGATCGTGATCGCGAGCTGCTTGCCGTCCTTGACGATCTTGCCGCCCTGCTCCACCCAGCCGGACTTCGCGAACGCGGCCTTCGCGGCGGCGACGTCCTGCGTCACCATGCCCTTGTCGGGGATGTCGGGGTTCGCGTACCGCTCCTGGTTCGGCAGGATCAGGCCGGTCTGGGCCGCGGCGGTGAGGTTGCCCTCGGTCGCGGTCTCGGCGATGTCGTCGCGGTCGAGGGCGAGCGAGATGCCCCGGCGGACGTTCACGTCGTCGTACGGCGCCTTCGTCAGGTTCGGGATCAGCCCGATCACGCCCCCCGGCGGGAACCACCAGGTGTTGGTGCGGGACGCGGCGCCCCATGTGCCCTCGACGTCGGAGATGAACGAGTACGACCAGTCGTAGCCGCGGGTCACGGTGTCGAGCTGCGTGTTGGTCGCCGGCAGGATGAGGTGCTTGATCGCGATCTCGTCGGCCTGCCAGTACCGACGGTTCTTGTCCATCGAGTACTGCTGGTCGGTGTAGTTGCCGAGGACGAACGGGCCGGTGCCGATGGGGTTCGGGTCCCGCCACGTCGTCGGGTCCTCCACCTTCCCCCAGTGCCGCTCGCCGAGGATGTACGTCTGGCCGATGATCGTCAGGCTCGGGACGTCCTCGGACTCCAGGTGGAAGACGACGTGGTCCCCCTGCTGCTCGATGGTGTCGATGTGCTGCCAGGCACCCTTGACGTCCATCGCGGGGAACTTCTTCAGCAGGTCGAACGTGAAGACGACGTCCTTCGCGGTGAACGCGTCACCGTTCGACCACTCGACACCCCGGCGGATCGTCATGTCGATCGTCTTCGCGTCCGGCTGTTCCCACGAGCTGGCGAGCCACGGGTTCCGCTTGCCGTCGAGGGGGTTCACCTCGATGAGGGGCTCGTACATCCACTTCGACGCCGTCCGGGCGTTCGTGATGTACGGGTTGAAGTTGCGGTCGAACAGCGGGTTGCCGTGGTCGGCGTTGATGAGCATCGTGTCCTTGCCGATGCTCGGGTCCGGCTCCGACCGGACCTGGATGCTGCAGCCGGTCGCCGTGATGGCCACGACCGCGATGCCGGCGAGGGCAGCGGCGAAGCGAGCACGGCGGGTGCGCTGTGGGGGAAGCGTCATTGCTCGGTCGACCTCCGTGTCGAGTGGGTACGAGGGTCAATGTATGCGCTTACATCGCGGTGCGCAAGTCGCAGTCCGCACGTCGCGCAGCACGCTAGAGCTCCGGGGGGCAACTCTCGCGGAGCAGCACCTCGACGGGCAGCCGGACGGCACGCGGTGGTCCCTCACGGCGGTCCAGTCGGTCGACGATCGCCCGGACCGCCGCACGCCCCAGGTCCCCCATCGGCTGGTGCACGGTGGTCAGGCGCGGGGTCGAGTACCGCCCCGCGTCGATGCCGTCGAAGCCCGTCACCACGACGTCGTCCGGCACCCGCAGCCCGCGCGCCAGGACGGCGTCGAGCACCCCGAGCGCCGACTGGTCGTTCGAGCAGACGATCGCCCGCGGCACCCGCTCGTCCAGCAGCGTCCGGGCCAGCTCACGGGCCCGGACCCGACCGAAGTCGCCGTGCACGGTCCGGACCGCCGTCGGCGCGAGCCCGTGGTCCTCGAGCGCTCGCCTGAACCCGGCGGTGCGCTCCTGGTCGTCCGGGGAGTCCACCGGTCCCGCCACGTAGGCGATCGACCGGATGCCGAGCCGACCGATGACGTGGGCGGCGAGGGTCCGCATACCCGCGGCGTTGTCGACGCTGATCGAGTCGAAGCCGCGCGAGCGCCGGTCGTCGGCGAGCACCACCACCGGGATCCGGCGGGCGACGTGTTCGAGGAGCTCGTCCGGCACGGTCTGCGCCAGGACCGCCAGCCCGTCGACCCGGCCGGCGACGTCGTTCACGATGACGTCCCGCGACGGACCACGGCCGGCCGCCACCATCAGCGCCAGCCCACGCTGCCACGCCTCGGTCTCGGCGCCGCGCAGCACCTCGTCGAAGTACAGGTTCGAGGACGTCGGCTGGGTGACGTGCCGGCGGTCGTCGACGATGCGCACACCGCCGTCGGTGACGACGTCCGGCCGTTCGTCCGGCACGACGTCGAACCCCGGCAGCAGCAGGCCCACCACGCCGGTCCGGCGACCGGCCAGTGCGCGGGCGTTCCCCGAGGGGACGTAGCCGAGGGAGCGGATCGCCGCCTGCACCCGGTCACGCGTGGCCTCGCGGACGGCGTCGGGCGTGCGGAGGACGCGGGAGACCGTCGCGATCGAGACCCCTGCGGCCGAGGCGACGTCGTAGACCGTGGGAGGTGCGGTGCCCTGCGTGGTCACGCCGTGCCTCCCGTTGCGGTCGGAGCCGCAGGCATCCTGCCCGGCGACGCCGACCATCCTAGGCAGCGTCGGTTCTCCACAGGTCCAGCCCGGGGCCTTGCGGACGACAGCGCGCAGGACGACACTGGCCCGACCAACAGGGGAAAGGACGATCAGATGTCACAGTCGACTCCGTCCGGGCGCAGGGATGCGTACCGGCTCTCCACCGACGAGGCCGAGGTGCGGGAGGCCCTCCTCGACCACGACGCCGACCCGCACCTGTCGTGGGTGACCGCCCAGCTCGACGGGACGGAGGAACGTCCGCTGGTCGAGTAGCGGCCACGTCCACTGGTCGAGGAGCGACTGGAGTCCGGGCCGCATCGGTCAGGCCCCGGCCGCCAGCCGCTCCGGTGCCCCGACGATCGCCATGCCCGCGCCGCGGAGCCGACGCCGCTCCTGGGCGATGAAGCCCAGCAGCCGGTCGTTGGTCCCCGCGACGTGGGCAGCGACCAGTTCCGCGGCGCGGTCGGCGTCGCCCTGCTGGACGGCGTCGAGGATGTCGCTGTGCTCCTGCCACGCGGCGTCGCGGGCCTCGGGCGTGCGGACCTCGATCCACCGGGTGCGCTCGAGTCGGGTCAGGGCGTCGGCCACGGCATCGGTGACGAAGCGGTTCCCGCCGAGCGCGGCCAGGTCCAGGTGGAACGTCGAGCCCATCGTGATGCCGGCCTGCTGGTCCGGGGTCGGCCGGAGGGCGTCGAGGTGCGCGCGGACCGCGGCGAGTGCCTCCGGCTGCGCGCGGGCAACGGCGAGACGGGCGGCGGCGGGTTCGAGCACACCGCGGAGTTCGGCGAGCGAGGCGATCTCGTCGAGGTCGATCGGGGTGACCGTCCACGAACGCCCCTCGTGCAGGATGAGCCCCTCGCGTTCGAGGCGGGACAGCGCGGCACGGACGGGGGTGCGCGAGGCGTGGAAGCGCGCTTCGAGCCCGCGCTCCGAGATGCGTTCCCCCGGCGCGATGTCGAGCGTCAGGATCGCGGCACGGAGGTTGTCGTAGAGCTGGGCCGTCTGCGACACGGGTGCTGCGTCGGTCGGTTCGGTCACGGGCATCCAGCGTAGTGCCGTCGGACCACCGTTGGTATACCGTTCCGGTACACCAGCCGAGTCGAGACGGGGAGCGCGTGGTCCGGACACCTGCCCGAGCGTGGACGATGCTCGCGCTCGGGGTCGCCGCGCAGGCCGCCGGGACGCTCGTCGTCACCGCACCAGCACTGCTCATCCCGCACCTCCACGCGCAGGGCATGCCACTCGCACAGGCTGGTCTGCTCGCGGCGGCCCCGACGGCGGGGATGGTGCTGACGCTCATCGCCTGGGGCGCGGTGACCGACCGGATCGGTGAGCGGATCGTGATCGCGGGCGGTCTGGTGCTCACCACGCTCGCGGTCGCCGGAGCGTGGCTGGCGGATGACGACACGGTGTTGCTCGGGGTCGCGTTCCTGGCAGCCGGGATGACGAGCGCCTCGACGAACGCGGCGAGCGGCCGGGTCGTCGTCGGCTGGTTCCCGAAGGAGCGGCGGGGCCTCGCGATGGGGATCCGGCAGATGTCGCAGCCGCTGGGGGTGACCCTGGCGGCCGTGACGGTGCCCCGGCTCGCCGAGGCGTCGGGCATCCGCAGCGCGCTGGTCCTGCCGGTCGTCCTGTGCGCGGTGCTCGCGGTGGTCTGCGCGGTCGGGATCGTGGACCCGCCGCGCCCGTCCCGTCCGGCGTCGGGCGGCGATGCCGGCGCCGCAGTCGGCACCGCGAACCCCTACCGCGCCACCGGCTTCCTCTGGCGGATCCACGCGGTCTCGATCCTGCTCGTGGTCCCCCAGTTCACCCTGTCGACCTACGGGTTGGTCTGGCTCGTCACCCTCGGCTGGTCGACCGCCACCGCCGGACTGCTGGTCGGGGCGGCGCAGTTCGTCGGCGCGATCGGCCGGATCCTGGTCGGGTTCTGGAGTGACCGGGTCGGCTCCCGGGTCGGGCCGCTGCGGGTGGTCGCCGTGTCGGCCGCCGCGGTGATGGCGGTCCTGGCCCTGGTCGACGTCGCGCACCTGCCCGCGGCCGCCGTGGTGCTGGTCGTGGCGACGAGCGTCACGGTCGCCGACAACGGGCTGGCCTACACGTCGGTCGCCGAAGCCGCCGGCCCCTCGTGGTCCGGTCGGGCGTTGGGCGCACAGAACACCGGGCAGTTCATCGCGGCGAGCGCCGTCGGCCCGGGCATCGGCGCACTGGTCGGGCTGGTCGGCTTCGCCGGGTCGTTCCTGCTGGTGGCGGCGCTGCCGGTACTGGCGCTGCCGCTCGTGCCGCGGGCGGACCGGTCGCACGACTGACCCGCGACACCGACTGACCCGCGTCGCTCCGGGGCGACGGACGGGAGGGGCGACGGACGGGAGGCCCGTGGCGGCGCCGCCACGAGCCTCCCGTCCGTCATCGGCTCACCCTCTGCCGCGCCGGGTGGGGGTCAAGCCCCCGGGATGGCCGGCCCGGTCCGCCAGCGGAGCAGTGCGGCGGCCGGTGCACCACCCGGCAGTGCCGCGGTGTTGGCGTACACGACCTCGGCGTCGGTCAGGAGCGCCGCGCGGACGATCCCGACGGGTGCCGGGACGGGCCCGAGCACGGTCGCACCGAGTGCCTGCTCCGGCGCGGTCGCGATCCACGGCGCTGCGTCGAGGGCCAGGACGGTGCGGTCCTCGAAGCCCGCGGGGTCGAGGACCACGATCGA
Source organism: Curtobacterium sp. MCPF17_031 (assembly GCF_003234035.1). Taxonomy (NCBI): domain Bacteria; kingdom Bacillati; phylum Actinomycetota; class Actinomycetes; order Micrococcales; family Microbacteriaceae; genus Curtobacterium; species Curtobacterium sp. MCPF17_031. The sequence continues at coordinate 76,889 of NZ_QKSG01000007.1, forward strand.
GGGCTGCGCCTGCTGCAGGGCCTCGACCACCGGGCCGAGTCCGGCCGCGACCTCGCCGTCCCCGCGACCGTCGTGGGTGCGGAGCAGGTCCTCGACGTCGTGTCGGCGCTGGGCGACGACCCGGGCGAGGGCGATGTCGACGTGCTCGCGGACGCCGTCCTCCGACGCGTCAGAGGCGCGGGGGTCGATCGGCACCTCGGACAGGAGCGGCGCGGTGGCCTTCGTCTTCGACAGTTCGGTGATGAGCAGCTGGCGGGCACGGATGTCCCCGGCGACGATCACGAGCCGGGGCGACAGCCGGTCGACGGCGTCCTGCACGGCGGCGGCGACCTCGGACTCGTTCTGCCGCCACAGCTCCTCGGTGTGGTGCTGCCAGCGCAGGTGCGCCCAGCCACCGCCCTGGAACTTGTGGAGCGTGTCGGTCCGACCCTGCACCTCCTGCTCGTCGCGCTGGTCCGGGTGGTCGGCGTGACCGAGACGGTACGCCCGGTACCCGCCGCCACCGCGTCCGACCTCGACGACCAGGAACGGGACGTCGAGCGGCCGGTGCGCCAAGAGCGGCACGAGGTCGGGGACGGCTCCGTGCCCGACCGACTCCGGTCCGTGCATGTGCCCGGGGAGCACCTCGCTGAGCACGAGCTCGCCATCGTGGACGAGCACGTACCGGTTCACGGGTGCGGGGACGCCCGGCGTCTCCTCGAGTTCCGCCATCACGGTGTCGATGACGGCGGCGTCGGCTCCGGCGGCCCGGAGCGCGTCCTCGGCCTTCCGGCGCTGCAGGGCGGCGAGGTGTTGCGGGTCCTCGCGGTCCCCGGAGGCGTCCACGTAGGCCCAGGTCCACGTCCCGCCGCCAGCCAGGCGGGAGCCGAGTGCCCGACCGTCCTCGGTGGTCTCATTTTGCGTGATCGGCATCGTCGCCTCCAGTCGTCGCGGTGCTCAGGTCGGGGGTGGTCGGGGTCGCGTCGGGCATGGCCGCGTTCGTGGCGGTGACGTCCGCCGTGTCGTCATCGGCACCGGCCGTCGAGGTCGAGTAGACCGTCGCGTCGGCGCCGTCCCCGCTGCCGTCCGGTTCCTCGGCGGCGACGCCGGCCGGGTCATCGGGGGCATCGACATCGGTGGTGTCGTCGACGAGGGTGCCCTCGAGGTCGCCGTCGTAGCCGGACGCCCGCAGGGTCTCGGCGTCGTCGGTGTCGTCGGGCATCGGTTCGGACTGCCGGAACTCCTCGACGTGGGCGTTGCTGCCGTGCCCCTGGACGATGCTCTGCGCCTCGTGCGCGAGCTGGTCGTCGAGCTCCGGGTTGTGGGTGGTGTTCCCGCGTTCGATCATCGTTGCTCCTCTCGTGGGCATCCCACGGTCCGCGAGCGTCCCTGACCCCGTTCGCAGGTGCCGCGTCCTGGTGGACGGGCGGCCGATCCGCGCCGCGGCGGACGATGCTGACAGCAGCGGAGCAGGAACCGACCACACTGGACTGCACGACGGCGTGCCCCCGCAGGCCCGGCCGCGCCACTCCCCCGTGCACCGGTGCGGGGCCTCACGGAAGGACTGGTCGAGGTTGACCTCTGCCGCACTCGACGACCTGCACTCGACCACCCCAGGCTCGACGTCGCGACGGGCACCGCGTGCCTGGTTGCACACCGACGCGCCGTCCCTGTCGTTGAACGGCGACTGGGACTTCCGGTGGTCACCGGTGGCCGACGCCCCGGGGTTCGAGGACCCCGACGGGTGGGGGTCGCTCCCGGTGCCGTCGCACTGGGTGCTGCACGGTCACGGTGCGCCGAGCTACACGAACGTGCAGTACCCGTTCCCGGTCGACCCGCCGCACCCGCCGGACGAGAACCCGACCGGTGACCACCGCCGGACGTTCACCCTGCCGGACTCCTTCGACGGGGCAGCGCGCGTGCTGCTCCGCTTCGACGGGGTGGAGTCGCACTACCGGGTGTGGTTGAACGGCACCGTCGTCGGGTGGTCGACCGGGTCCCGGCTCGCCACCGAGTTCGACGTGACGTCGCTGCTCCGCCCGGGGTCGAACGAGATCCGGGTCCGGGTGCACCAGTGGTCGGCGGCCTCGTACCTGGAGGACCAGGACCAGTGGTGGCTGCCCGGCATCTTCCGCGACGTCACCCTGCTGGCACGACCCACCGCCCCGATCGACGACGTGTTCGTGCGCGCCGGCTGGACCGCGGCACCCGGGGACGTGGTGTCCGCCGGGACGGCTGCGTCCGGTCGGCCGTCGACCGGGACGGGCACGATCTCGGTGCCGACGATCGACGCCGTGTTCCCGGTGCGCTTCGCCGTAGCCGAACTCGGCGTGGACGTGACCTGGGCCAGCGCCGACGACGTCGCCCCGATCACCGTCGAAGGCGTCGAACCGTGGAGCGCCGAACTCCCGCGGCTGTACGACGCGACGCTGACGTCGGGGGGCGGCGGCGCTGTCGGCGACTCCCTCGATGGGGAGACCGTGTCGCTGCGCCTGGGCTTCCGGAGCGTGCAGATCGTGGGCGACCGTTTCCTGGTCAACGGCGAGCGCGTCGTGTTCCACGGCGTGAACCGTCACGAGACGCACCCCGTCCGCGGCCGGGTGTTCGACGAGACCCACGCCCGCGCCGACATGGCGCTCATGAAGCGGAGCAACGTCAACGCGATCCGCACCTCGCACTACCCGCCGCACCCGCGGGTGCTCGACCTGGCCGACGAGCTCGGCTTCTGGGTGGTCCTGGAGTGCGACCTCGAGACGCACGGCTTCGAGTTCCAGGGGTGGCTCGGCAACCCGTCCGACGACCCGGCGTGGGAGGACGCCTACCTCGACCGCATCGCCCGCACCGTCGAGCGCGACAAGAACCATCCGTCGATCGTGATGTGGTCGCTCGGCAACGAGTCCGGCACCGGACGGAACCTCGCCGCGATGGCGCAGTGGGTGCACTCCCGCGACCCCGAGCGTCCGGTCCACTACGAGGGCGACTACTCGGGCGAGTACACCGACGTCTACTCCCGGATGTACCCGACGCTGCAGGAGACCGAGTCGATCGGCGGCGGTCCGGCCACCCCCCTGCTCGGGTGCGGTCCCGCCGAGGCCGCACGACAGCGGTCGAAGCCGTTCATCCACTGCGAGTACGTGCACGCGATGGGCAACGGCCCCGGGCAGATAGCCGAGTACGAGGCCCTGGTCGACCGCTACCCACGCCTGCACGGCGGCTTCGTGTGGGAGTGGCGGGACCACGGACTGCTGGCGCACACGGACGACGGCACGCCCTACCACGCCTACGGAGGCGACTTCCACGAGGTCGTCCACGACGGGAACTTCGTGATGGACGGCCTGGTGCTGCCGGACGACACCCCCACCCCGGGGCTGGCCGAGTTCGCGGCGGTCGTCGCGCCGGTCCGCCTGTCCGTCTCGGACACCACGGTGCTGGTCGAGAACCGGTACCACTCGGCCTCCACCGCGGGGCTGCGGTTCTGCTGGACCCTCTCGCGGAACGGCGTCGTCGAGGCGTCCGGGCGGCTCGCCCCCGGGATCGTCGCGGTGCGGCAGTCCGCCACGGTGCCGGTACCCGACGAGGTGCTGGCGGCAGCCCGGGCCGATGCGGACTCCCTCGCGCCGGGCGACGAGCTGTGGCTCGACGTCGTCGCGGAGCTCGCCGGTCCGACCGCCTGGGCGGACACCGGGCACGTGGTGGCACGCACCCAGACGCTCGTGGCGAGCCGACCGGCGGCGGTGCCACGGGCCTCCAGTCCAGGTTGGGACGGCGACCGTCTCGGGGAGGCGACCTTCACGGCACGCGGTGACCTCGCGACGTTCAGGGGCCATGACGTGTCCGGCCCGCGGCTCGAGCTGTGGCGCGCGCCGACGGACAACGACCGTGGTGCCTCCCAGGGCGGGTACGAGACTGCGGATCCGGTGCTGACCCTCGGCGTCGGTGACCCGACGGCACCCTCGTCGGCGTCTCGGTGGGAGGCCCGAGGTCTCGACCGTCTGACCCACCGGCTGGTGTCCGTGACGCGGACCGACGACGGCCTGGTGCAGCGGGTCCGGGTCGCGGCCGCGAACAGCGGGGCCGGCGTCGAGGTCACGCACCGGTGGACCCTGACCGACGCCGGACTGCTGCTCCGGACGGACGCCGTGCCGTTCGGCGGCTGGGACGTCACCTGGCCGCGGATCGGCGTGCGCATCGACCTGCCCGCCGCGCTGCTGTCCGAGACGGCCTCGTGGTTCGGGACCGGGCCGGACGAGTCGTACGCGGACTCCTCGCACGCGGCACGGGTCGGGCGGTTCCAGGCCCCGGTGTCGGCGATGACCACGCGCTACTCGATGCCGCAGGAGAGCGGGCACCGGCCGGAACTCCGGATGCTGAGCGTGGGGCCGATCACCGTGACGACCCTGCCGGATCCCGCATCGGGGCACCGCGCCGGGTTCACCCTGACGCCGTGGACCGCGCAGCAGGTCGGGCGTGCCGGGCACCCGCACGAGTTGCCGGTGCCGGACGCGCTGTACCTGTACCTCGACGACGCGCAGCACGGGCTGGGGAGTCGGGCGTGCGGGCTGGACGTGCTGCCGGAGCACCAGCTCTGGCCGAGCGCGCGAAGCTGGAGCGTCCTGCTGGCGTAGCGGGGGGCGCCGGGGCCGTTGGCGCCAACGGCACCCGGTGCCGGCTGGCGCCGCACAACAGGAACCCGTCCGAACCAGGGGATCCCCCGGTTCGGACGGGTTCCTGTTGCGCCCAGCCGCAGCGCCAGCGCGGCGCGGTGCGGCGTCAGCCGCGCGCGATCGCCCCGGCGGCCGTCGGGTCGGCGCCGTCGAGGAACTGCGTCAGCCGCTCAGCCTCGCCCGGCTCTTCGATCGCCTCGGCCGCTCGGCGCAGCGCGAACAGGCTCCGGAGCACGCCACGGTTCGGCTCGTGCGACCACGGCACCGGCCCGGCTCCCCGCCACCCGGCCTTCCGCAGGGCGTCGAGGCCGCGGTGGTACCCGACCCGGGCGTACGCGTAGGACTCGACGGTCGCGCCGCGTGCCCATGCCTCGTCGGCGAGCATCGCCCACGCCAGGCTCGACGCCGGGGAGGACACCACCACCGAGGCGACGGGAGCGCCCGCCGCCAGGGCCGCGTCCACCTCGGGCTCGGCGGCCAGCAGCGTCTCGGGGTTGGTCGAGGGGTTCGGGAGCAGGTTGTCCGGCATGCCCGCCACGCTACTTGAGCCGCCCGGTCACTTCAGCGGGTCGTGTCCCCAGTTCATGAGCGAGTACCGCCACCGGGTGTCCTCGACGTCGCCGGAGGGCCGCTGCTCCATGTGCCGCGCCACGTACCCGACGACCTTCCGCATGTGCGCGTAGTCGTCGTCGGTGTACTCGCCCTGCTTCTTGCGGAGGATCCGCACGATGTGCCGCCCGGACTCGTGCCCGGTCGACTCGGAGGCACCGTCCTTCTTCTGGCCGACCTCCTTCGACTCGTCGGAGTCCAGCCAGTCCTGCAGCTGCGAGGCGGTCATGTTCACCGCGTCGGCGAAGTCGTCCCGGGTCTGCTTCTCGTCGTCAGCCATGTCGGACATCTTGCGCGGCGCGACTGCGCGGTCGTACGGTGAGTCGTACCCCGTCGTCACGCGGGGCCCCGGTGCGGGACGACCGACCGACGGCACGGGTGGCGGCCACGGGGCCTCCCGACGGGAACGGATCCGGCATTGCGCGAGACCACCGGCACTGCGCCGCAGCAGCCGCTGTCCCTGCGCTGACACCGTGACCTCGCTCGCCTCTCCGCGGGTCTGCCGCCTCCGCGGCTGAAGGTGTCGTGCGCCCGCACGACCACCGGAGGCATCGCCATGCCCATCAGCCCGTCCGTCGTCCTGCACGACGTCTCGTTCACCTGGCCCGACGGCTCCGTCGCGCTCGACCACCTCACCGCCGCCTTCGGCCGCGGTCGCACCGCCCTGGTCGGGAGGAACGGTGCCGGCAAGTCGACCCTCGTCCGGCTGGTCACGGGTCAGCTCGCCCCCACGTCGGGCACCGTCACGACGACCGGCCCGGTTGACCGCCTGCCGCAACGACTCGCTGACATCGGGTCGCGCACTGCTGATGGAGGCCTGGAGGCCCGTCCCGCCTCCCCGCGCACGGTCGCCGACGTGCTCGGGGTCGGCCCGCAGGTCAGGGCGCTCCGGGCCGTCCTCGCCGGGGACGCCACCCCGGAGCTCTTCGACGTGGTCGGTGACGCCTGGGACGTCGAGGAGCGCGCCGGGGTCGCCCTCGCCGCACTCGACCTCGGCCCGGCGGACCTGGACCGGCCAGTCGACACACTGTCCGGCGGCCAGGCCGTGCTCGTGGCGGTGGCGGGCATCCGGCTCCGCGGTCGGCCGATCGCGTTCCTCGACGAGCCGACGAACAACCTCGACCGCCGAGCACGTGCCACGCTCCTCGACATGGTGGACCGGTGGCGCGGGACCCTCGTCGTGGTGAGCCACGACCGGGAACTGCTCGAGCACGTCGACGAGGTCGTCGAGCTCCGCGACGGTGCCCTGACCGTGTTCGGCGGGACGTACTCGGCGTTCGAGGAGCACCTCGCCGTGCAGCAGGCCGCGGTCGAGCGCGAAGTCCGGGTCGCCGAACAGCGGCACCGTGCCGAGAAGCGTCAGCGCATCGAGGCCGAGACGACGATCGCGCGACGGGCGAAGGCAGGCGCGGCCTCGGCGTCGTCGATGCCGAAGATCGTGGCGAACGAGCGGCGGAAGCGCGCCGAGGCGACGGCAGGTCGGCTGCGCTCCGGGCACACGTCGGCCGAAGCGGCAGCGCTGGCGATCGTGCGGGAGGCCGGCCGGCGGGTCCGTGACGACGAGCACCTGCACGTCGAGCTGCCCGACCCCGGGGTGGCCGCGTCCCGCCGGATCGCGACCGTCACGGTGCGCGGCCGGACGATCGTCGTGCAGGGGCCGGAGCGCATCGCCGTCGTCGGCGACAACGGCGTGGGCAAGACGACCCTGCTCGAACACCTCGTCGGACTGCCCGGAGCGCGGCGGCACCTGCTGCCGGAGACGACGGCCGTGCCGCACACCGACCGGATCGGCTACCTGCCGCAGCGGAAGGACAGCCTCGACGACGATGCGACCGTCCTCGAGAACGTCCGTCGGGTCGCCCCGGACATCGCACCAGCCGAACTGCGGAACCGGCTCGCGCGGCTGCTCGTCCGGGGCGACACGGTCGACCGGCCCGCCGGATCGCTGTCCGGCGGGGAGCGGTTCCGGGTGGCGCTGGCCGGCCTCGTGCTCGCCGACCCGCCGCCGCAGCTGCTGGTGCTCGACGAGCCGACGAACGACCTCGACATGGCGAGCGTCGACCAGCTGGTGACGGCCCTCCGGGCGTACCGGGGTGCGCTGGTGGTCGTGAGCCACGACGACACGTTCCTCGACCGGCTGGACCTGGACGGACGGGTGCACCTGCGCTGACGACACCGGCGGCCAGCGCCGGGCGTCGGCGTACGGCGTCGGGCTCGGGCGTCGGGACCGGTCCGCCGTCAGCGCCGCCGGGACGGCCGGATCGAGAGCACCTCGACCGTGCCGCGCTCCGGCAGGTCGACGACGGTGCGGACCGCGTCCGCGACGTCGGACGGCGCGAGGTAGTAGTCGGTGTCGTAGTCCTCGCCGAGCTTCTCGGTGAGGGCTCGCTGCATGTCCGAGTCGGTACGGCCCGGGTGCACGCTCGACACCCGCACGCCGTTCGCCCGCTCCTCTTCACGCAGCGCGTCGGTGAAGGCCCGGAGCGCGAACTTCGAGGCCGCGTACACGCCGCCCCCGGCACCGGCGGTGAACCCGGAGCCGCTGTTGATCGACACGACGATGCCCCGCGCCGCCCGGAGGCCCGGCAGCGCCACCCGGGTGAGCTCGGCGACCGCGAAGACGTTGGTGGCGAAGACGGCCTCCCACGTGTCCCGCGGGGTGTCCGCGATGCGGGTGCCCTGTTCGACGCCGGCCGAGTGCACGAGGACGTCGATCCAGCTCGGCACGGCCGGCAGGTCCCCGGCGCCCAGGTCACCGACGAAGGGCTCCGCACTCGGCAGTTCCGCGACGACGGCGGCGACTGCGTCGGCGTCGCGTCCGCCGACGAGCACGTGGTGCGTCCGGCCCAGGTCGGCCGCGATCGCGCGGCCGATGCCGCGGGTCGCTCCGGTGACGAGAGCGACCGGACGGTCGTTGGCGGGGCTGGAGACGGGGACGGGAGGCTCGGTGTCGGTCACGCAGGTCAGCCTACGGAACCGGTACCGGGCCTCCCGTCCGGGTTTGGCGTGTCCGGAGACTGCTCAGTCGTCGTCCTTGGTCTCGCCGGCGCTCTGCCGGATGCGGATGCCCTGCAGGACGTCCTCGGCGCGCTTCTCGTCCTGCTTCTCGGTCTGGCGGGTGTCGCGCTCGGGGAGCTGGATGTCCTCCTCCGCCTTGATGCCCGCCTGGAGCTCGCGGCCGCGCTCGATCTCGGCGTCGAACTCGGCGCCGAAGAGCAGCGCGTTGTTCGTGATCCAGATCCAGAGCAGGAAGACGATGACTCCACCCAGTGAGCCGTACGTGGCGTTGTAGTTCGAGAAGTTCCCGACGTAGAAGCCGAACCCGACGCTCGCGATGATCCAGATGAGCAGCGCGATGATCGACCCCCCGCTGACCCAGGTGAACTTCGGCTGCTTGACGTTCGGCGACCAGTAGTAGAGCACCGCGATGATGACGACCGCGATGACGAGCAGGATCGGCCACTGCACGATCGACAACACCAGGGCGGCAGCGTCGCCGAGGCCGATGACGTCGCCGAAGCTGCGGGCGAGCGGCCCGGACACGAGGGCGAGGAGGCCGATCACGAGGAGGACGACCGTCGTCACCGTGACGCCGAGCATCGTCGGGCGGAGCTTCCAGATCGGACGTCCCTCGCGGACGTTGTAGATGCGGTTCATCGCGCGGCCGAACGCGCCGACGTAGCCGGAGGCCGACCAGAGCGCACCGAGGATACCGACGATGAACGTCACCGGCGCTGCGGGCGAACGGACCAGGTTCTCGACCGGTCCCCTGATCAGCTTCACGACGTCCTGCGACCCGATGTTGCCGATGATGTCGAGCAGCGTCTTGATCGTGGTGTCGGCCTGACCGATGAGGCCGAGGATCGACACGACCGCCAACAGCCCGGGGAAGAGCGCCAGCACGGAGTAGTACGTCAGGCTCGCGGCCAGGTCGGTGCACTGGTCGCTGGTGAACTCCCGCAGGGTCTTCTTCAGTGTGTAGACGACCGTGGGCTTCTTCAGGTCGGTCGGGGAGTCCGGCTTCCGGGGGTCGTCCGCCGCCGGCTTCTGTGCTTCCTTCGCCATGATCAGCCCTTCGCTGCCTTCGTGATCCGCTTGAGGACCTTCTTGTTCCGCTTGGCGTCCTTCTTCCGACGCTTCTCGGCGGCCTGGCGTTCCTGGTACACGGGGTTGCCCGTCGGGTCCTTCCGCGTGAACACCGGGACGCCCTTCGACTGTCCGTCCTTGCGGACCTTGACCGGCTTGAACACCGGGACGGGGGCGGGCTCCCGGAGAGCGGAGAGTCGCCCGGCGGGCTCGTTCCGGATGCGGGCACCGACGATGATCGTGGCGACACCGGCTGCGGCGGTCAGGGCGACGGCGACGAGCGGCGTCGGGTCACGGTGCCAGCGCTGCCGGGTCTTCGCGAGGGCGAGGCGGGTGCGCGCGGGGACGTCGGACTTCTGCCGGATCCGCGTCACCGTGTCGACGATGCGCTCCCGGGTCCGTACGTTCCGGAGCTCGAGCTCGGGCATGGAGTCGTTGGGCATGTTCCCTGAGTACACGCTCCGCGGTGAGTGCACGCGCTGGCGTGCGGTCCGCGGACGTGCAGTGGGCGATCCGGAGCCGGACGCACACCCAGGGGTGTCGGCCTAGCGTCCGCCGCATGCTGTTCCGGGACGTCGCCGAGGGCATCCACCGCCTCGAGCTCGCACACACCAACACCTACCTGGTCGAGACCGGGGACCGACTGCTCGTCGTCGACGCCGGGCTGCCCGCCGTCTGGCCGCACCTGCTGCTCGCCGTCCACGACCTCGGCTACTCCCCCGACCGGGTCGAGGCGCTGCTGCTCACGCACGGGCACTTCGACCACGTCGGGACGGCGGCGAGGATACACCGCGAGTGGGGCACCCCCGTGTACGTGCACCCGGGCGACCGTGACCTCGCAGCGCACCCGTACTCGTACCGGCCGCAGCAGAACCGGTTCGGGTTCGTCGTCGCGCACCCCGGCGGCCTCCGACCGCTCAGCCGGATGCTGCTGGCCGGCGCCGCGACCGTCGACGGCATCGACGAGGTCGAGACCCTGGAGTCCCGTGCGGACGTCCCCGGGAACCCGTGGATCATCGAGACGCCCGGCCACACCGACGGGCACGTGGCGCTGCACTTCGCGGACCGGGACGCGGTGATCGCCGGCGACGCGCTGGTCACCTTCGACCCGTACACCGGCGGGATCGGCCCGCGGGTCGTGGCGCCCGCGGCGACGGCGGACATGGCGACCGCTGTGGCGTCCCTCGACCTGCTCGTCGACACCGAGGCGCAGCACGTCCTGCCGGGGCACGGCCCGTCGTGGTCGCGCGGGGTGCGGGCCGCAGTCGCCCAGGCGCGGCGGGCGGCCGGCGCGGCCTGACGCGCCCGGTCCGTCACCCGAGGTCGCCCGGTCGGTCGCCCAGGTCCGGCGCCCGAGGTCGCCCGAGGTCGCCCGGTCCGTCGCCGAGGTTCCGAAATCGCGGCATCTCGACGCCCGAGGTGCCGCGATCCCGGCACCTCGGGGGAGTACGCGCGGCGAGTTGCGACATCTCGGACGCGCACGCCGACGCGCACGCGGGAGCGCGGGACCGGGAGGCGCGGGGCCGGCCCCGCGGGACCGCACCGGCAGGGCGGCCGCCCCGGCCCACCCCGCCCCGCTCAGTGCGTGAAGGCGAAGCCGATCAGGGCCATCGTCACGATGAAGCCCGCCAGGTAGTTGATCCAGAGGAAGCGCTTCCAGCCCGCGTTCGCCGCCTCGGCCCCGGCGTCCGTGACGTTCCACCACGGCAGCACGTTGAGCGCGTACGGCACGACGACGACCGCGGCGATCGGCCCCGGGAACGCCGAGAACAGCAGCGCCACACCCGCGACGAGGTACGCCACGAACGCCAGACGGACCGTCGCCCGGGCACCGATCACGGTCGCCACGGACCCGATCCCGCCGGCCCGGTCGGCGAGCACGTCCTGCACGGCGCCGAACGCGTGCGAGGCGATGCCCCACAGGAAGAACGCCACGCACACGGCGACGAGCTGCCCGGTCCACTGGCCGCCGGCGAGCGCGAGCCCGTAGACGGCCGGGGACACGAAGTGCGTCGACGAGGTCAGGGAGTCCAGGAACGGCTTCTCCTTGAAGCGCAGCCCCGGTGCCGAGTAGGCGATGACCGCGAAGACGCTGATCGCGAGGACGAGCCACGACCACGGCCCGCCGAGCAGCACGAGGACGAGCAGGAAGGGCACGTTCGTGACGACCACGGCCCAGAGCGTGGCCCGGTGCACGCTCCGGTCGAGCAGCGCCCCCTCGACGCCGCCCTTGCGCGGGTTGCGCAGGTCGGACTCGTAGTCGAAGACGTCGTTGATGCCGTACATCGCCAGGTTGTAGGGCACGAGGAAGTACACGACGCCGACGAGGAACGCCAGCAGCGAGAACCCGCCACCCCCCTCGACGCCGACCCCGCTGCCGAGCAGGTGGGCGGCGGCGAACGGGTAGGCGGTGTTCACCCAGCTGATCGGTCGCGAGGACACGAACAGGGCACGGAGCGTCGACGGCCTGGAGGCTCGGCTCACGGTCATGGGGTCTCCTCCGCTGCGCGGGACGGCTGGGTCGGGCGCTCTGACCGTACCGGTCCGGAGACCGCGTCCGGTCGCCGGCTCCGGTCGGTTCCCAGCCCGTCGAGCAGCACCCAGGAGCTCGGCAGCAGCAGGACCGCGCCGATCGAGTACGCCAGGTCCTCGACGGGGAACAGGCCGATGCGCGCCCCGAGGACGAGCGCCGGGTCGTAGGCGACGATGCCGAGCCCGACGATCACGTTGTTGAACACGCACGTCATCACGAGCAGCGCGACGCCGGCGACGACCCCGGTGAGCACCGTGGTGCGACGGCCACGGGCGGCAGCCTCCGGACGTCCCGCTCGTCGGCGACGTGCCGACACGATGCCGGCGAGGACCGCGACCAGCACGGCGACGCCGAGGAACGGCACCGCGAGCAGCGCGTACGTGCCGGACCCGGTCATGCCCGGCCCCCGTCGTGGCCCGCGTCCGTGGAGCGCCGAGCGCTGAGCCGCGCGAACACCGGGCGGAGGGCACCGAACAGGTCCATCGTCGTCCAGCAGAGCAGCACCAGGAAGAACAGCTCCTCGAGCGGCACGTCCGGCGCCAGGAGCACCCCGGTGAGCAGCCCGTTCGTGCCGATGAAGAAGATGCCGAGGTGCACGCCCACGACGTCCCAGACCATGAAGAACACCAGCCCGATGAGCATCACGGCGGCGGCGCGCACCGGGGCACGCCAGAAGAACAGCCGGTACCGGGCGTCGAGCACCGCGATGCCGGCGATCGAGATCAGCAGTCCGGCGAGGTACAGCCCGGGCATCAGCCCGTCGTCCGTACCGGCGGCGCGTCGACGGACCGCGGCAGCGGGGTCGGCAGCGGCTCGGTCGAGGTGTCGCCGTGGATCCGCTTGAGCAGGACCTCGGCACTGATCAGGCACATCGGCAGTCCGATGCCCGGGATCGTCGAGGCGCCGACGTAGTAGAGCCCGTCGACCTTCGTGGAGGCGTTCTTCTCGCGGAAGAAGGCGCTCTGCGTCAGGGTGTGCGCCGGGCCGAGCATCGACCCGTTCCAGGCGTTGAGGTCGTCGGCGAAGTCCTGCGGGCCGATGGTCCGGCGGACGCGGATCCGGTCACGCAGGTCCGGAACACCGGACCGCTCGGCGATGACGTCGATGGCGCGGTCCGCGATCGCCTCGACCTGGGCGTCTCCCGCTCCGTCGAGGCCGCCCTTGCCGATCGAGACGTCGGCCGGCAGCGGGACGAGGACGAACAGGTTGCTCTGCCCCTCCGGTGCGACCGAGTCGTCGGTGAGCGACGGCGCGCAGACGTAGATCGACGCGGGGTCCGGCACGTGCCGGTCCTTGCCGAAGATGGCGCCGAAGTTCTCCTTCCAGTCCTCGGTGAACACCAGCGTGTGGTGCAGCAGTCCGGGGACCGGGCCGTCGATGCCGAGGTACACGAGCACCGCGGAGGGGCCGGGGTCGCGCTTCGCCCAGTGCGCGGCGTCGTGCGTGCGGTGTTCCTGCTCGAGGAGTTCCATCTCGGTGTGGCGGAGGTCCGCGGCGCTCACGACCAGGTCGGCGTGCTCGACGTGCTCCGTGCCGTCCTGGTCACGCCAGGCGACACCGGTGGCGTGCCCGCCATCGACGACGATCCGGGTGACGGTCGCACCGGTCGTGATCGTCGCCCCCTCGGCGAGCGCGACCCGCTCGACGGCGGCGATGACCTGCGTGATGCCGCCCTTCGGGTAGAGCACCCCGTCGGCCAGGTCCAGGTGGCTCATCAGGTGGTACATGCTCGGCGCCTGGTACGGGCTGGTGCCGAGGAAGACCGCCGGGTAGCCGAGGACCTGCCACAGGCGGTGGTCCTCGACCGCGGTCGACGCGAACGACGACAGCGGCTGGAGCAGCAGTCGCGCGAGCTTGCCCATCCGCTTGAGGACGTCGGGGGCGGCGAGCTTCGTGAGGTCCTGGAAGGTGCCGTACAGGAACCGACGGACCGCCATGTCGTACGTGTCGGCGGCGGAGTCGAGGTACTTCGCCATCTTCGCGCCAGCACCGGGCTCGATGGACTCGAACAGGGCGATGTTGGCCTCGCGCGAGGACCGCAGGTCGATCGGCTCGTCGCGGCCCTCGGTGTACACCCGGTAACCGGGGTCGAGGACGTCGAGGTCCAGCTGCTCGTCGGCGCTGGTTCCGAGCAGCCGGAAGAAGTGGTCGAACACCTCGGGCATGAGGTACCAGCTGGGTCCGGTGTCGAACCGGAAGCCGTCCTGCTCCCACGTGCCGGCACGACCACCGAGCTGCGTGCGCTGCTCGAGGACGGTGACGGCGAAGCCGTCCCGGGCGAGCAGGGCGGCGGCCGCCAGACCGCTGATGCCGCCACCGATCAGGACGGCACGGCGGACCGGGACGGTGCGGGTGGCGGACGGTGCGGCAGTGGTCGGGGCGCCGGTCGGACGGGAGGCACGGGTCGGGCTCACGACGAGCCTCCAGTCTGTGGGGTGGTGACGGTGCGCGCGGGCAGTGCGCCGCGTCGGCTGAGGACACGCGCGACGAGCCGTGCCTTCACGGGGTTCGGGACCCGGACCCGGGAGGTGACGAGCCGGTCCGCCGGGGTGGCGGCGATCCGGTCGTTGAGCTCCTGGAACAGTGCGTGTGCGAGGGCGACCGCGGGGCGAGCGTCCCGCGGCAGCAGCGGGACGGTGACGGCGGCCCGGTCGAGGTCCGACTGGACGTCGGCGACGAGCCGGCCCTTCGTCGCCTCGTCGAAGGTGCGCACGTCGACGCCCGGGAAGTACGAGCGGCCGAGGACCTCGAAGTCGGCGTGCAGGTCGCGGAGGAAGTTCACCTTCTGGAAGGCGGCACCGAGGGCACGCGCGCCGTCGACGAGGACGGCGTCGTCGAAGATCGGGCGCCCGGCGCGGTACACGAAGGCGCGGAGGCACATCAGGCCGACGACCTCGGCGGAGCCGTACACGTAGGCGTCGAAGGAGGCCTGGTCGTGCTCGGTCTGCTCGAGGTCCATCCGCATCGACGCGAAGAACGGCGCCGTCAGTTCGCTGCCGAACCCGACGGTGCGGGCGGTCCGGGCGAAGGCGTGCACGACGGGGTTCACCGAGAAGCCGAACGCCATGGCGCGGTCGGTGTCCTGCTCGAGCTCGTCGAGCACGATCCGGGCGAGCGCGGGGTCCAGGCCGGCCTCGGTCGCGGGGCCGTCGACGACCTCGTCCGCGACCCGGACCAGGGCGTAGACGTTGCGGATGTGCTCGCGGGTGTCCTTCGTGAGCAGGCGGCTGGCGAGCCCGAACGACGTGGAGTACCGGCTGATGACGACGCTCGAGGCGGCCTCGGCGGTGGCGTCGTAGAGCGGGAGGCGGTGACCGGTGGTGCTCGAGCTCACCGGACGCGCTCCACGAGTTCGGTGACGAGCCCCTCGAGTCCGGCGCCGAGCTCGCAGGGCAGGCCGGCGAGCTCCGCACGTGCCAGCGCGGTGTGGTCACGGATCCGGTCGAGGGCCGCGTCACGTGCACCGCACTCGACGAGCAGGCCCCGGAGGCCCGCAGCACGTTCCTCGGTCAGGTCCGGGTCGCCGAGGTACGGCGCCAGGTCGGGCCAGCACTCGGTGGTCGCGGCGTACGCGATGAGCATCGTGCGCTTGCCCTCGCGGAGGTCCCCGATGGCGGTCTTCCCCGTCGATCCCTCGTTGCCGAAGACCCCGAGCAGGTCGTCGACGATCTGGTAGGCGATGCCGATCTCCCGGCCGAAGGCGCCGAGCGAGGCGACGACGGGCTCCGGCGCACCGGCCAGGACCGCACCGGACTGCAGCGGTGCCTCGAAGCTGTAGACACTCGTCTTCGCGCGCTCCATCTGCAGGACCTCTTCCACGGTGGGCATCACGCCGAGCGCGAGGTCCACGTCCGCCATCTCGCCGGCGGCGCTGGCGAACACGGCGTCGTCGAACAGGTCGAGCAGGCGCGAACGACGGTCGCCGGTGACCCCGCTGGCCTCGATGAAGCGGGGGGCGGCGGCGAGCGCCAGGTCCCCGGCGATCACGGCGGCGCTCGTCCCCCGGTGTTCGGCCGTCGGCAGCGGCAGCCCCCCGGTCGTCGCGTCGTCGCGGAAGGACCCGGCGACGTTCGGACGCCCACGGCGGGACCAGTCCCGGTCGATGACGTCGTCGTGGACGACGAGGGCGGTGTGCAGCAGTTCGTACGCCGCAGCAACCTGCGACGCGGCGTGCACGTCCTGCCCGCCGAGCGCCGTGTACGAGGTCAGGACCATGCGTGGCCGGAACCGTTTGCCGCCCATGCTCGCCCTGCGCAGGACGCGCCAGAGTTCTTCGGACGGTCGGCCGAAAACCTGGGCCCGGGCGCTCGACACCGTGAAGAAGCGCTCCAGGCACTCATCCACCAGCGCGAGGTCGATGTGCGCCACGGTGGCCGCTTCCTCGGTCATTGGCCTAATCTATCGAGGCAGATGAGCCTTTTCCCGGAAACCGTTGTCCTGCTGGCCGATGACCGTACCCCGATCGGCACGGCGGACAAGTTCACGGTGCACACAGACCAGACGCCCCTCCACCTCGCCTTCAGCTGCCACGTGCAGAACGCCGCCGGCGACCTCCTCGTGACCCGTCGCGCCCTCGTGAAGAAGACGTGGCCCGGCGTGTGGACGAACTCGTTCTGCGGGCACCCCGGCCCGGACGAGTCCTTCGAGGACGCGATCGCCCGTCGCGCCGAACGCGAACTCGGCATGACGCTGCACAGTGTCGACCTGGTGCTGCCGGACTTCCGCTACCGCGCGGTGGACGCGTCCGGGATCGTGGAGAACGAGGTCTGCCCGGTGTTCCGCGCCGTGGCCGACGGCGACCCGCAGCCCGCTGACGACGAGGTCGCCGAGTGGGTGTGGCTGTCGGAGCAGGACCTCCGCCAGGCCGTGACCGCCGCGCCCTTCGCCTTCAGCCCGTGGCTCGGGTGGCAGCTGGCGGAGCTCCCGCTCGACGCCCTCGGCGCGCAGCGCTGAAACACCGCTGACCGACGGGTCGTCTGCGACCCGACGCGCCCGGACGACGCAAGGTGACGTCCACGGCGATGCCGCCTCGGGCCTCCCGTCGCGTCCACCCTCGTCGCCCGCTCGGGTGGCGCGGACCCGGGAGCCGTGCATAATGATCTGGCTCGGGA
This sequence comes from Curtobacterium sp. MCPF17_031, assembly GCF_003234035.1. Lineage (NCBI taxonomy): Bacteria > Bacillati > Actinomycetota > Actinomycetes > Micrococcales > Microbacteriaceae > Curtobacterium > Curtobacterium sp. MCPF17_031. The sequence goes on from NZ_QKSG01000007.1 coordinate 93,871, forward strand.
TGTGAACGTGCACATGGGCGTGCCGCGGCCCCGGGCGGGAGAGAGCAGCAATGGCGACCACGCGGGCACAGCAGCCGCGGTCCCCCAGCATCCGTGACGTCGCGCGGGTCGCGGGCGTCTCGCACCAGACCGTCTCCCGGGTCCTCAACAACTCGGACGCGATCCGGGCCGAGACCCGTGACCGGGTGCTCGCGGCGATGGAGGAACTGCAGTACCGGCCGAACCGGGCCGCGCGCGCACTGGTGACGAGCAAGACCAGGACCATCGGCGTCCTGACGGCGCAACGGTCGCACTACGGGCCGACCATCACCCTGCAGGCGATCGAGGACGCCGCGGTCCTCCGCGGGTACTCGGTGACGACGGCGAACATCGCGGTGCCGACCGACGAGGCGGTCCGCGACGGACTCGGACACCTGCTCGACCAGGACGTCGAGGGGATCGTCGTCATCGCCCCCCAGCAGCGGGTGTTCGACCTCATCGAGGAGCTCGGCGTCCGTACCCCGTACGTGACGATGCGCTCGAGCGTCGGTGAGGACCCGACGGCGCTCTGGGTCGACCAGATGGAGGGCGCACGCCTGGCGACGGCCCACCTGCTCGACCTGGGCCACGAGTACGTCCGGCACATCGCGGGGCCCCAGGACTGGATCGAGGCGGACGCCCGGATGCAGGGCTTCCTCCGCGAGATGTCGGACCGGGACATGCCGGTGCAGCCACCGATCCTCGGGGACTGGACGGTGGACTTCGGCTACCAGGCCGGGCGGGAGCTGCTGCGGTGGCGGGACTGCACGGCAGTGTTCTGCTCGAACGACGCGATGGCACTGGGCGTCATGCACGCCGCGCGCTCGTACGGGCTCGACGTCCCCGGTGACCTGTCGGTCGTCGGCTACGACGACATCCCGGAAGCGAAGCACTTCTGGCCGCCCTTGACGACCGTGCAGGTGGACTTCGAGGAACTCGGACGGCGGAGCGTGGACATCCTGCTGCCGAGCGGCGACGAGCAGCTGCGACCGATCGACATCGTGCCGCAGCTCGTGGTCCGCGGGTCGACGTCGGCCCCCCGCCGTCGCTGATCGACTGTCGGTTGTCCCCAGCCCGAGGGGCAGACGGTCCGTCCTGCGCGGACGTCAGGCGTGGCGTTACCGAAACGCGACCAATCCGAATTGACACCCAGGCCGGGCGTGTGCGTAACATTGCCTCCGTTCCTCGATGTGACCGTTCACATCGGCTGTCACACGAGGATCACCCGGACGCGACAACGAAGTCCGCACGCACCCTCGTGCCCTTCGGATGCCGCAGCTGTTCCACCGAAGGACTGCCGCATCGCAGCGGCAGAAGGAGATGCACCGTGGCGTCAACCCCACAGGGTCACGACCCGATCGAGAGCGGGCTCGAGACCCGTTCGATCACCGCTCCCGAGACGATCCTCGAGATGCGTTCCATCACCAAGGAGTTCCCTGGTGTGAAGGCGCTCTCCGACGTCTCGCTGAGCGTCCGAGCCGGCGAGATCCACGCGATCTGCGGCGAGAACGGCGCTGGCAAGTCCACGCTGATGAAGGTGCTGTCGGGCGTGTACCCGTACGGCACGTACGAGGGCGAGATCGTCTACGAGGGCGAGGAAGTCCGCTTCTCGAACATCAAGCAGTCCGAGCAGGCCGGCATCGTCATCATCCACCAGGAGCTGGCGCTGATCCCGGAGCTCTCCATCACGGAGAACCTGTTCCTCGGCAACGAGCCGGGCCGCTTCGGTCGCATCGACTGGACCGCCGCGCAGCTCCGCGCGCAGGACCTGCTCGCCCGCGTCGGCCTGTCCGACGACCCGGACACGCAGATCAAGAACATCGGCGTCGGCAAGCAGCAGCTGGTCGAGATCGCCAAGGCCCTCCACAAGGACGTCAAGCTCCTCATCCTCGACGAGCCGACCGCCGCGCTGAACGAGAACGACTCCCAGCACCTCCTCGACCTCATCGTCGGGTTGAAGGCCAAGGGCATCTCGAGCATCATCATCAGCCACAAGCTCAACGAGATCGAGCAGATCGCCGACGAGATCACGATCATCCGCGACGGCAAGACCATCGAGACGCTCAACGTCAAGGCGGACGGCGTCAACGAGGACCGCATCATCCGCGGCATGGTCGGCCGCTCGCTCGAGTCCCGCTTCCCGGACCGCACCCCGAAGATCGGCGAGACCTTCTTCGAGGTCCGCAACTGGACCGTGCAGCACCCGATCGACTCGTCGCGCCTGGTCTGCAAGGGATCGAACTTCCACGTCCGCCGGGGTGAGATCGTCGGCTTCGCCGGCTTGATGGGTGCCGGGCGCACCGAGTTGGCGATGAGCCTGTTCGGTCGCTCCTACGGCACCTGGCTCGACGGGCAGATCATCAAGGACGGCCAGGAGATCAAGGTCACCAACGTCCAGCAGGCGATCAACAACGGTCTCGGCTACGTCTCGGAGGACCGCAAGGCCCTCGGGCTGAACCTGCTCGACACCGTGAAGCGCTCGACGGTCGCGGCGGACCTCAAGAAGATCGCCAAGGGCGGCGTCGTCGACTCCCTCGAGGAGTACTCGGTCGCCGAGAAGTACCGGAAGCTCCTCCGCACCAAGGTGCCGAGCGTCGAGGACAACGTCGGCAAGCTCTCCGGTGGGAACCAGCAGAAGGTCGTCCTGTCGAAGTGGATGTTCACCGACCCCGACCTGCTGATCCTCGACGAGCCCACCCGGGGCATCGACGTCGGCGCGAAGTTCGAGATCTACGGGATCATCCAGCAGCTCGCGGCCGAGGGGAAGGGCATCATCCTCATCTCGTCCGAGCTCCCGGAGCTCCTCGGTCTCTCCGACCGCATCTACACCATCTTCGAGGGGCAGATCACTGCTGACCTCCCGGCCGACCAGGCCGATCCAGAAACGCTCATGCGCAGCATGACGTCCGCGCGGAAGGGCGCCACCGTCTCATGAACAACCTGAAGCTGCTCTTCGGCAAGGGCAACTCCATCGGCCAGTACGGCATGATCATCGCGCTCATCGCGATCCTGATCTTCTTCTCGATCACGACGAACGGGCTCATCCTCGAGCCCACGAACGTGATCAACCTGTTCCTGCAGTACTCCTACATCCTGATCCTGGCGCTGGGGATGGTCATGGTCATCATCGCCGGCCACATCGACCTGTCGGTCGGTTCGGTCGCGGCGGTCGTCGGCATCGTCGTGGCGCAGTCCATGTCGGTCTGGCACTTCCCGGTCTGGGCCGCGATCATCCTCGGCCTCGCCGTCGGTGCGCTCATCGGTGCCTGGCAGGGCTTCTGGGTCGCGTTCGTGAAGGTCCCGGCCTTCATCGTGACGCTCGCCGGCCAGCTCATCTTCCGCGGCGCGAACCAGATCATCGGTTCGTCCACCTCGGTCCCCGTCCCGGACGCCTACACGCCGATCGGCGCCGGGTTCCTCGGTGACTTCGGTCCGGACTTCGGGTTCAGCAACGGCACCCTGCTCATCGGGCTCGCGACCATCGTCGCCCTGATCATCATCGAGGCCCGCGGCCGTGCCCGCCGCAAGAAGATGCAGGCCGAGGTCCCGCCGCTGTGGGTCTCGATCGTCCGCACCGGCGTCCTGGTCGCCGTCACCGTCTTCGCCACCTACCTGTTCGCCGCCGGTCCGGTCGGTACCTCGGTCCCGGTCGTTGCGATCATCCTCGGCGTGCTGACGATCATCTACGGCTTCGTCACGAAGAACACCATCTTCGGTCGCCAGGTCTACGCCGTCGGTGGCAACGCCAACGCCGCGGTCCTGTCCGGTGTCTCTGCGAGGAAGGTCAACTTCTTCGTCATGATGAACATGTCGGTCCTCGCCGCGATCGCCGGCATGGTGTTCGTCGGCTACTCGGGTGCCTCGGGCCCCGCGGACGGCACCGGCTGGGAGCTCGACGCGATCGCCGCGGTGTTCGTCGGTGGCGCCGCCGTCGCCGGTGGTGTCGGCACGATCTCCGGCTCGATCATCGGTGGTCTCGTGATGGCGCTGCTGTCCAACGGCCTGCAGCTCATGGGCCTCGAGTCGAACAAGGTGCAGATCATCCGCGGTCTGGTCCTGCTCGTCGCCGTCGCCTTCGACGTCTACTCGAAGTCGCAGGGCCGTCCGTCCCTGATCGGCGGCATGATGCGACAGTTCCAGCGGAAGGACACCGAAGCCAACACGATCGCCGCGGAGCAGCCGCGATCGATCGCGGACCAGCCAGACAAGGTCAACCTCCCCTAGCTCGGGACCCCGGCGGTCGGGCGACCGACCGCCGGGACCCGGTACGACCCATCCACCACAGCGGGGCTCCGGCCCCAACTCCTCAACGAAGAGAAAGCAATCACATGCGCAAGAAGATCGTCGCCGGCGTCAGCCTGGCGCTCATCGCGGGCCTCGCCCTCAGCGGCTGCTCGGCCCGTGGCAACACGGACGGCTCCGGCTCGGGTTCGGGCTCCGGCTCCAGCTCGACCATCAAGAAGGGCGACCTCATCGGTGTCGCCCTCCCCGCCAAGACCTCGCAGAACTGGGTCCTCGCGGGCGCCGCGTTCAAGAAGTCGATCGAGAAGGCCGGCTTCAAGGCCGACATCCAGTACGCGAACGCCGGCAGCCCCGTGCCGGACCAGCAGTCGCAGATCTCGGGCATGGTCACCAAGGGTGCCAAGGCCGTCATCATCGGTGCGGCCGACGGTTCGCAGCTCGGCTCGCAGGTGAAGGCCGCCAAGGCCGCTGGTGCGACCGTCATCGCCTGGGACCGCAACATCCTGAACACCGAGAACGTCGACTACTACGTCGCGTTCAACAACTTCAAGGTCGGCCAGCTCCAGGCACAGGCGCTCCTGAAGGGTCTCGAGGAGAAGAAGGGCGACAAGCCCTACAACGTCGAGCTCTTCGCCGGTTCCGCTGACGACGCCAACGCCACCGTGTTCTTCAACGGTGCCATGGACGTCCTCCAGCCGAAGATCGACGACGGCACGCTGAAGGTCACCTCGGGTCAGACCACGTTCGCCAAGGTGAACACGCAGGGCTGGCTCGCGCAGAAGGCCCAGTCGCGCATGACGGACCTCCTGGCGCAGTACTACACGGGTGACACCGAGCTCGACGGCGTCCTCTCGCCGAACGACACGCTCGCCCGTGCGATCCTCACCGCGACCAAGGCCGCCGGCAAGGAGAACCCCGTCGTCACCGGTCAGGACTCCGAGACCGCGTCGATCCCGCTCATCATGCAGGGCACGCAGTACTCGACCATCTACAAGAACACCACCGACGAGGCCCAGGCCGCGATCGACCTGGTGTCCGACCTGGCCGCCGGCAAGAAGCCGGAGACCGTGAAGGACAAGAACAACGACAACGGCAAGAAGATCGTCCCGACCGTCGAGCTGACCCCGGTCCTCGTCACCAAGGACAACGCGGTCGAGGCGTACGCCAACGACGACACGCTCGAGGCACTCGCCAAGAAGGGCTGAGTCTCCCCGGCACAGCAGGAAGGGCCCCGTCGCGTCAGCGGCGGGGCCCTTCCGTCGTCCCCGGCGAGCTCCCCTGTGGTGACCCGGCCTGGAGGCCCGCCCCGCGCCTCCAGGCCGGTGCCGTCCACCGCGCGCGTGCCCCCGCCTACACGGCGTAGCGGGGATCGGCGGCCGGGTCGTAGGTCGCCGCCCCGACCGTGTCGTCGGACACCGCCTGCGGGTGCTCGGCCTGCCACGTCGAGTCCACCTCGGTGAGCTCGGCCGCAGCGCAGCGGGCGTCGGCGTGCTCGGCGTCGGACGTGATCGCGAGCGAGAAGAGCACGGGCTGCGCGGTCCCGAGGCTCACCGGATGCCCGGACGCACGCATGCAGCCGACGTACCGGTCGACCGCCGCGACGTACTCCGAGCGGGTGACGACGCCGTCCTCGAGCGCGTCCCGCTGTTCGGGCGACGGCCCAGGGACCGGATCGGGACGGGCCCACGCAGCCCAGACGGTCATCGGTCCGCCGTCGTGGTCGACCCGGACGGTCGGCCGGTCCCCCGCTGCCGATCGGACGGGCACGGTGACCGAGGTCCCGCAGTCCGCCGTGGCCGGGTCACCGCGGTCGTCGCTGCTCGTCCCGACGGTGACGGCGGCGGTGCCGTCCGGCGCGCACTGCAGGCCGATGGCGACGGCACGCGCTCCGGAGGGCCGCCCGGGCAACGTCAGTGTCGTCGGGCCGTCGGCGACACGGACCACAGGCGACCCCAGCAGCATCACGTCCCCGGCGGCCCCGGTGGCGACGAGGGCGGACGCGTCCTCCGTGGTGAGCGACTGCTGCAGCAGCCCGGTGCTGACGAGGGCACCGGCGGTGAGCGACCCGGCGACGACGAACGCACCGATGCCGATCGTGGGGACGAGCCAGCGTCGTCGTCGCACGGACCGGTCCACGCGGTCGACGAGCAGGGCACGGAGGGCGCGGTCTCGGGTCGTCTCGGTCATCGTGCTCCTCCGGTGGTGGACGGTGCGGTCGTGGTGGGTGCGGTCGGCGGAGCGGCCGGCACTGCTGTCTGCTCGGCGAACTGCGCACCGAGGCGCTTCCGGGCTCGGGAGAGACGGGACTTCACGGTCCCGATCGGCACGCCGAGCACCTCGGCCGCCTCGGCCTCACGGTGCCCGGCGATGACACAGAGCGCGAGGACCTGCTGATCGGCCGCCGAGAGCGTCCGGAACGCGGCGACCGCGGCACCGTCGTCGTGCCGGTCGGCGGGGTCGGGAGCGTGATCGGCGGGTGGCAGCGTCGCGAGCAGTCGCCGGTACCGCATCGTCGCGCGGGTGGCGTTGCGCGCGACGTTCGTCGCGGTGACGAGCAGCCACGGCAGCAGGTCGCCGTCGACGAGCCGTGCGCTCCGCCGACGACGCCACGCCTCGAGGAACACGACCGCGACGACGTCGTCGACGTCCACCTCGGGCGGCACCAGCCGGAGGGCGTGCCGGTGCACGCGGTCACGGTGGCGGTCGAAGACGCGGCCGTAGGCCTCGCCGTCACCGCGGCCCGCTGCCGCCCAGTCCTCGGCGTCGCCGCTTCCGGTTCTCATGTCCTGGAGTGTCCGGCAGCACCCGGATGGTTCCACCCGACCACCCGATCCTCACCGCCGACCGTCGCTCGCCGACCGTCACCAGGCCGGGATGCTCCGGACGTCGGCCGTCCGCAGGGCGGCGAGGTCCGAGAACCCGTTGACCGCCATGAGCAGGTCCGCCTCGGCCAGGACCGAGCGCACGACGTGCTCGACGCCGTCGGTCCCGCCGAGGGCGAGCCCGTGCACGTACGGACGCCCGAGCCCGACGGCCGTCGCTCCCAGGGCGAGTGCCGTCACCACGTCGGTACCGGACCGGACGCCCGAGTCGAACAACACCGGAGCATCGTCACCGACGGCGGCGACCACCTCGGGCAGGAGGTCGATCGCCGGCACCCCGTTCGCCTGACGTCCGCCGTGGTTCGACACGTACACGCCGTCGACCCCGGCGTCGACCGCCCGCCGCGCGTCGTCGGCGGCGCAGATGCCCTTGAGGACGAGGGGCAGGTCGGTGAGCCCGCGCAGCCAGGCGAGGTCCTCCCACCGCAGCGGGTTGCCGAAGACCCGGGTCCAGTGCTCGATGACCGACCGCGGGTCCGTGGGAACGGGGACGCCGGCGAGGAAGGCCGGGTCGCTGAGGTAGTTGGCGAGCGCGGCACCCCGCAGCTGCGGGAAGTTCGCGGTCTGCAGGTCGCGGGGGCGCCAGCCCGTGACCCAGGTGTCGAGCGTCACCACGACGGCGGCGTAGCCCGCGTCCTCGGCCCGCCGCACCAGGTTCGCCGCGAGGTCGCGGTCAGTGGGTGTGTAGAGCTGGAACATGCCCGGGGTGTCGCCCTGAGCCTCCCGGACGGCTTCGAGCGGGTCCTCCGACAGGGTCGACGCGACCATCGGCACGCCGGTGCGGGCGGAGGCGCGGGCCGTCGCGAGGTCGCCGTGGCCGTCCTGCGCCGCGACCCCCAGCACGCCCACGGGAGCGAGGAAGAGCGGCGAGGGCAGGTGCATCCCGAACAGGTCGACCGAGAGGTCCCGGTCGGACGCACCCACGAGCATGCGCGGCACGATGCCGCGGCGCTCGAACGCGGCGACGTTGGCACGCTGTGTGCGTTCGTCGCCCGCGCCGCTGGCGACGTAGGTCCACACCGAAGGTGCCATCGCTGCCGCCGCGGCGGCCTCGAGGTCCGCGGCCGCGACCGGGAACCGGGACACGACGCCCTGCAGGCCGCGGAGGTGGATCTGGTTCTGGTAGTCGCCGAAGGTCACGCGACCATCATGCTCCGCTCGGGAACCTCGCCTCAGTCCCGGCGCTGCATGGCGGACAGACGCTCGTTGTACGCCTTGAGCTCGGCGTCCCCGTCGCGCTCGGCCTGTCGGTCCTTGCGCTTGGCGATGCGCTCGTCGGAGCGCACCCAGTTCCGCACGACGAGCAGCGCCACGAAGACCATCGGCAGCTCGGACGCGCCCCAGGCGATGCCACCGCCGACGTGCTGGTCGTCGAGCAGCGCGCGGTCGTTCGTCTGCCCGAGCGCGTGGAACCAGTCGATCGCGTACACCGACTGCGAGGTCATCACGGCCACACCGAAGAACGCATGGAACGCCAGCGTCGCGAGCAGCGCGATGATGAGGATCGGGTACTGGGGGCGCTGCGGTCCCGGGTCGATGCCCACGAACACCCAGAAGAACAGGTACCCGCTGAACACGAAGTGCACGATCATCACGACGTGCCACTCGTGGGACTGCATCGAGTACTCGAACGCCGGTGTGAAGTAGAACACCACGAGCGACCCGGCGAAGATGACGCCGGCGACGGCGGGCTTGCCGAGGAACTGCATCCAGCGCGAGTGCACGAACAGCATCAGCCACTCGCGGGCACCTCGGGAACCGTCGTTCCGGACGGGCAGGGTGCGGAGCGCCAACAGCACCGGACCGCCGAGGACCAGCGGCAGCGGCACGAACATCATGAGCAGCATGTGCTGGACCATGTGCGACGAGAAGTGGATCATGCCGTAGACGGCCGGGCCGCCGGAGGTCGTCCAGATGAAGACCGCGCAGCCGATGAGCCAGGCGATGGTCCGACCGACCGGCCACGAGTCACCGCGCTGCCGGAGCTTCCGGACGCTCCACAGGTACCAGGCGGCACCGACGAGGGCGAGCGCGAGCCACATCCAGTCGATGTGCCAGTGCGACAGGTAGGTCTGCATGGTCTGGGCCGGCGGGTACGGGTAGCCGATGAGGCCCGAGCGGGTGTCCGCCCCGGTCTCCGGCGTCTGCGGGATCGGCGGCTGACTGCGGGACACCGCGACCGAGACGCCGATCGCGACGGCCATGAAGACGATCTCGGCGAGCGCGAACCGGACGAACAGGCGTCGGTCGGTGGGTGCCCGGAGCAGGCCCGGCACGAGCTTCCGGCGCTGCACGACGCCAGCGACGCCGAGCAGGACCAGGATCGTGGCCTTGGTCGTGATGAGCCACCCGTACGGCGTCGTGACCAGGTCGAGCGGCCCGGTGAGGCGGAGTTGCGCGTTCACGATGCCGGAGAACGCCACCGCGCCGAACGCCCACCCCGCGAGCGTCGAGTAGCGGGCGACGACTCGCCCCGTGGCGCCCTTCATCCGGGTGCGGAGCAGCACGACGGCGACGAGGCCGCCGGCCCAGACGCACACCCCGACCAGGTGCACCGCGAGCGAGTTCACCGCGTTGGCGTGCTCGAGCGACCCGGCCGCGTGCCCGGACAGGGCGAGGGGCAGCAGGGCGAAGAGCGCGGCGACGGTGGCGAACGCCAGGGTCGTCGCCCGGGTGGCGAGCGCGGCGAGCACCGTCGTCACGAGGATCGCGGCGGCGGAGACGACGAGCGACTGGCCGATCTCGACCTGGAACGCGAAGAGCAGGAAGTTGCGGGCGAAGACCGGGCTCGTCAGCGGGACACCGAGGGTGTTCGCGCCGGTGAGCACGATGCCGGCGACGGCGGCCAGGAACCACACCGACCCGGCGATCGCGGCCCAGCGCGCTGCCCGGTGTTGCACCGAGGACATCGCCCCGTGGTCGGCTTTCTGCGCCGGCAGGGCGAACGCGGCCACGATGAGCAGACCGACCGTCAGCGCGGCGACGCCGTCGTGCACGCCGCGGGCGGCGACCAGGCCGAACTGCACCAGGTCGCCGGCGGACTCCAGCTGCTGGTCGGCGGTGAACGCGCCCGTGATCGTCATCCCGAGGACCGCACAGGCCACCGCGAGGGGCAGGGCGATGACGAGGACGGTCGCGACGGTGGACGTGCGCGTGGTGACGGGCGCGTGGTCCGGTGCCGGGCCTCCAGGGCGGGTGACGGCGTCCGGGCGATCGGCGGCGTCCGGGTGGGGCTGGGGTGACGTGACGGCCATACCTGTCTCGGGTCGGTTCCGTCCGCGGTCCGCGGACCCTCCATCGTAGGCGCGCCCCTCTGGACCCACCATGTGGATGCGGTCGCCCGGCGGCCGACGGATCCAGCACCTCCGGTGACCAGCGGGATGGTCGGTGCCGACCGGTGCCGTCGGATGCTGGGCGACGTCCCTGGTCCGTCGCCGTAGCCTGGGCGGCGTGACGACGACGGCGCAGCGCGATGACCAGGACCGGTTCGACCACCTGCTCGAAGTGGTGGGATCCGTTCTCGACCCTGCCCTCGACGTCCTCGACGCGATGACCCGCGTCGTGGACGCCTGTGTCCACTGGACCGCCGCCACCGAAGCCGGCATCGTCCTCGCCGACCAGTCCGGTGCGCTGCACGTCATCGCCTCCACGAGCGAGCGCAGCATCGAGGCCGAGGAGGCCCAGCTCGGTACGAACGAGGGCTCCTGCCTGGACTGCTTCCGGACCGGCGCGACGGTCGACGTGCCGGACGTCACCGCGAAGGCAGCCGAGTGGCCGACGTTCACGCAGGTCATGCGCGAGCGCGGGCTGGTCGGCACGTTCGCCGAACCGGTGCGGCTGCGGACCGCGACCATCGGTTCGCTGTGCGTCTTCGCCGACCACGACCGGGGACACGACGACGGTGACGTCGTGGTGATCCAGCTGCTCGCCGACGCGGCGTCCGCTGCCCTGGTCCGACACCGCGCTGAGGGGATGCAGCGCTCCCTCGATGCGCAGATCGCCGACGCCCTCGAGGCTCGGGTGCTGCTCGAGCAGGCCAAGGGCGCGCTGGCCTACCGGCGCGACGTGCAGATCGACGAGGCCTTCCGCGTCCTCCGGGACGGTGCGGGGCGGACCGGTCGCGGCTTGCGCGACGTCGCCGAGGACGTCGTCCAGCGCGGGGCCGACCTGCGCGAGTTCGCCTGACGGTCGGCCCCGCTGCCCCTCAGATCGAGAGGGTCCGCTCGACGACCTGCCGTGCGGTGTCGGCGAGTGGCGTCTGGTGGGACCGCGCGTAGGACCGGAGCAGGGCGAACGCCTCGTCCATGTCGACCTCGTGCGTCTGCGCGAGGAACCCCTTGGCCTGCTCGATGACCACCCGGCTGTCGAGCGCCCGCTGGAGCTGCGTGCGCGCGATCGTGGCCTGCTCGAGGCCACGCTGCTGCAGGATGCTGATGGTCGCCACGTCGGTGAGCGCCTGGGCGGCGACGATGTCGTCCTCGCCCAGTGCACCAGGCTGCTCGCGGTAGAGGTTCATCGAACCGAGCGTCTCGTTCCGCAGACGGAGCGGGATGGCGTGCACCGACGCGTAGCCGAACAGCTTCGACGCCGCCGCGAAGGCCGGCCACCGCTCGGCCAACTCGGCGGGGCTGCCCACGGTGACGACCTTGCCGGTGCGGTAGGCCTCGATGCAGGGGCCTTCGCCGGCGTCGAGCTGCATGATGCCGACGAGGTTGCTCCGCTCGCTGGTGGAGGCGACCAACTCGAGTTCGTCCGTCCGGGTCGCGAGCATGATCCCTGCAGCGCTGACGTCGAAGAGGTCAGCTGCCTTCCCCACGAGCAGCTGGAGCAGCTCGATGACGTCGTAGTCGTCGACGAGGGTGTCGGCGAGCGTGACGAACGTGTCGACGAGGCGTTGCTCTCTGCTCTGCGTCATCAGCGGTCTTCTTTCCGTACGGGATCGGTTGTGCGTGGGTCTCGGAAGTCGATGCGCCGCTCGATGACGGCTTCGGCGACGGCGTGGAGCGGCAGCCCGTCGGCGAACGCCCGGGCGCGGAGGACCAGGAGCGCGTCCTCGGCGGTCAGGTCCAGCTGGGCCACCACCATCCCCGTCGCCTGGTGCACGTGGCGGCCGGAGGGCTGCGCCACCGAGACGGACGTCGGGGTCCGTCCGGCTTCGACGTCACGGACGGCCGAGGACAGCATCCGCAGCGCGGCCAGGTGGGCGAGGAGCTTCGCCTCGTCGAGTTCGGCCGGTGCCAGCGGGCCGGTGTCCGCGCGGTAGAGCGTCACGGCCCCGAGGTCGAACGTCCCGACGGACAGGGGGAACGACAGCAGTCCCGCCCAGCCGGTCTGCCGGAGTGCAGCTCGGGTCGACGGCCAGTCGTCCCCGGTAGGTCCGCTGAGGTCGTACGCGAGGACAGGCTCCCGGTACCGCAGCGCGGACCACCCAGGGCCTTCACCGAGGAGCACCTGCTGCTCGTCCGACTCTGCGGCACGTCGATCCGAAGCGGAGAAGACCGCGCTGCCGAACGGCGGTCCGAGCGTCGACAGCGCTGCAGCCTCGATCGGCAGCACGTCGACGAACGTGCTGGCGATCGCTCCGTCCTCACCGTGCTGGAGGCGACGGGCAGCGTCGGCGAAGGAGATCATCGCCGACACCGCGTCGGGCAGCACGTGCCGCGCGTGGTGGTCGAGGTGGAGGTCGTCGTCGTGGTCATCTTCGCTCCTGCTGGGGGTGGCTGCAGCGCGGGGGCTGGGTGCTGAAGCGGACGACTTCAGCCTAGTCGCGCGGACTCCACCCACTCCGAGGCGGGCTCGACTAGCGTTCATCTCGGTAGCCCCAGACCCCGGCCGCTCGTTCATTCGCATCACTGCGAACAGCTGGAGTCTCCCGTGCGCACACCACTTCCCCTCTCGCCCGCCGTTCGGCCCGTCGCCCGCCGCGTCAGCCTGCGGCTTACCAGCCGAGCTCGTCTGCGCCGCGTCGCCGCCCGCCTGGCCGGATCCGTCGTCGGCCGCCGTGGTTCCGCCGGTCCGGACCAGGACCGCTGCCCGCGGATGTTGCACGGGCACCGCTGTCAGCTCCGGACCGGCCACCCCGACTCCCACCTGGTCGACGACGGCGCGGTCCGGATGCGCTGGCAGGACCGCACCCTGCCGACCGACGACTGGGTCCTGGACGGGTTCGACTCCTGACGGTGCGCGGGCCGGCGACTAGGCTTCCAGCGTGCTGCTCTCCGACCGCGACATCACCGCCCAGCTCGACCAGGGCCGGATCGGCCTCGACCCGTACGACCCCGCACTCGTGCAGCCGTCGAGCATCGACGTCCGGCTGGACAAGTACTTCCGGCTGTTCGACAACCACAAGTACCCGCACATCGACCCCGCGGTGGACCAGCCCGACCTGACCCGTCTGGTCGAGACCGACCCGGACGAGGCGTTCGTGCTGCACCCGGGCGAGTTCGTGCTCGGGTCGACGTTCGAGGTCGTCACGCTACCGGACGACATCGCGGCACGGCTCGAGGGCAAGAGCTCGCTCGGCCGTCTCGGGCTGCTCACGCACTCGACCGCCGGGTTCATCGACCCGGGCTTCTCCGGACACGTGACCCTCGAGCTGTCGAACGTCGCGACCCTGCCGATCAAGCTCTGGCCGGGGATGAAGATCGGCCAACTCTGCTTCTTCCAGCTGTCGAGCCCGGCCGAGAAACCCTACGGGTCCGCCGACTACCAGTCGCGCTACCAGGGGCAGCGCGGACCGACGGCGTCGCGGTCGGCACTGAACTTCCACCGGGCGGACGTGTCCCAGCCGCGCTGAACGAGCCTCCGTCGGGGCGGCGGACCATCGATCCCCACCGCAGAACCGGAATACGGAATCCTGTGTATCGTTGCGCACATGCCGCCAGGACACGCTCGCGCGTCGACGACGACGCTCTCCGCCGCAGCGATCATCCGCGAGGCCCGGCTCCGGGCCGACCTGACGCAGGTGCAACTCGCCCGACGGGCCGGCGTCACCCAGAGCGTGATCAGCACCTACGAGAACGGCCGACGCGAACCCTCGCTCGCGGCGCTCCAGCGGCTCCTGCTCGCCGCGGGGTTCCGCACCGCCATCGACCTGCAACCCGTCGCCGAGCCACTCCCCCTGCGCGAACTCGTCGCCCGGCACCGTGACGAACTCCGCTCGATCCTCGAACGGCACGGCGCAGTCGCCGTCCGGCAGCTCGTCGGCACCTCGGGAGCGCAGGGCGCGGACGACTGGCCCGCGGACGTCGAACTCGTCGTGGACCTGGCACCGCCCACCGGCATGTTCTCGCTGATGCGCATGCAGGACGACGCGGAGGAGCTGCTCGGCGTGCGCGTCGAGGTCTTGGCCGCCGATGCCCTGTCGGACGAGCTGCTCGACCGGACGGTCCCGCTGTGACGACGCCCGTCGCGCAGTCCCTGGACGACGTCATCGCGTCCTGTGACCGGATCCGCACCTACGTCGCCGACCCGGCCCTGCCCGAGGCGCTCGTGCACGACGCCGTCCGGATGTGCCTGGTCGACATCGCCTCGGCGGTCCAGCAGCTCCCGCCGATGATGACCGCGCACGAACCCGCCGTGCCGTGGGCGCACGTGTCGGCGCTCGCCGGACGGCTGACCCGCCGACCCGCCGGGACACCCGCGTCGGTGCTGCTCGGCACGGCTCGGACCGACGTCCCGGTCCTCTGCGCGGCGGCACGGCGGATGCGCGCCCGCTGCGTCTGAATCCGGCCGGAGCGGTCAACGGACGCTGCGACGACCCGGCGTCAGTCCCCGTGCACGATGCACACGGCGTCCAGGTCGAGCGACGCCTCCAGCGCCGCCGTCACCCCGCGCTCGCCGTCCGCGTCGAAGGGCGTCACCGTGTCGACCCACCACAGCGGCACCGAGAGCGCCGGGGCGTCGGGCAGGAGCCGCGTGACCTCGCCGAGTTCGTCGACCCGACGCACTCCGAGCACCGTGATGACCGGGTGCGTGGCGTCACGGCAGACCTGCATCATCGGTCCGTCGTCGAGCGCCCGGACACCCCACGCGTCGTCGTGGAGCAGCAGCGCCTCGGCGACGTCGCGGACCTGCACCTCACCGCGACAGAGGAGGGTCACGTCACGCGGCACCCTGGGACCCCTGCCCACCGTGGTGCATGGCGTGCGGCCCGAGTGCGCCGTCGTCGGAGGCCGGGTCGAGCGGCCCACCCCCGACGAGCTGCAGGAACCGGTCCTCGTCGATGCGGTCGAGGAACGACTCGAGCGCGGTCCAGCCGTCCTCGAACCGGACGACCAGGCCCTCGCCGACCTCGCCCGCGAACGTGTCGGTGGTGGTGCGGACCGGCGGCCACTCGCCGCGGCGGTCCAGGAAGCGTGTGGCCTCGGGTCCGACGATGACCGCGAGCGGTTCGGGCTCGCCGTAGGCGACCGCGCGCACCAGGTGGTCCGCGTCCCCACGGCGCTGCATGACGACACCGAACACGGGCTCCACGTCACCGGCGACGCGGTGCACGGCATCGAGCAGGCGCGACGCGAGCTGCGGGTCCGCGCCGCTCTCGGGCACCGTGAGGACCGCGGACATCGTCTCGACGACGACCCCGTCGGTCAGGTGCGCGGTCATCGTCGCAGCGAAGCCGTCGCCGATCGCGTACGAGGTGCTGATGCCCGGCGACTCGTGCATCGCGTACTGCGTCACGACCCAGCGGTCCCACGCCGAGGTGAGCGGTTCGGACGTGCCCCACCGTGTCGGGCACGTGCCGACCGTCGCGCACAGCGCCTCGATCGCGGAGCCAATGTCGACGGTCCGCTCGTCGTGGTGCCGCAGGGTCAGGTCGATGCTGATCTGCCGGACCGAGCCGACGGCGTCACGGTGCTCCGGCGAGGGCTCACCGAGGAGCTCCGAGCCGCGCGTGACGAAGTCCTCCACGCCGGCCGCCGGCACACCGGTGCGCCCGTCTCGCAGGGCGCCGTCGGGTCCGCGGACCGCCCATGCGGCGCCGTGCGCACCCAGCGCGTGCCGCAGTGCGGGGGTGAGCGCAGCCTCCGGCCCGGTCCGCAGGACGACCGTGCGCCCGGCCACCTCGGCGCGGCGCAGCAGGGAGTCGAGGGAGTCGGTGAGCCACACCACGGGGGCACTGGAGTCCACCACGATGGCCGGGCCGACCACGTCGTCGATGAGGGGATGTCGGACCATTCCGGTTCCTCCTCGGGTCGGTCGTACGAGCTCGGTGATCTCCTCGGACGGTACACACGGGCTCCTGGCGGTGTCCGTCGGAGAGCGCGGCTCACAGCGGAGAGACAGGGGCGGACGGGAGGCCCGGCGTGTGTCCGCCACGGAGGTGCGGCTGGCACCCGGCGGAAGTTCCGCTAGGCTGGTGCGGTCCTGTTTCGACGGGATGCGCGAGTGTAGTTCAATGGTAGAACTCCAGCTTCCCAAGCTGGTAGCGCGGGTTCGATTCCCGTCACTCGCTCTCTCCGGTCCCCCACTGCTGTTGTCGTTTCTCAACACAGGTGAGACTTCTCTCGAAGTAGTTGAGACTCCAGCCCTGGAAACGCGTAACAGGTCGAGCTTGCCGACGCTGAGTAGGACGGCCCCGCTCATCCCCTGGCACGGCCTCGAGGAGCGCAGAGCTCGTTCCGCTCTGAATCCGCCATCGTCGTCCATCCCGGGGACTCGGAGAGCACCGAGCGTGATGAGCGAACCTCGGCGGCGGCGTCCTCGCCGCACAGGTCGAGGTGCACCTGGTTCTTGACGGTCTTCGGCTCAGGTACGGGCACGACGAGGTACTGCGGCGACAGCCCGAGCGCGCTTCGACCAGCACGCTCAGGTCGTTCTCGAAGGTCGTCGACACCGAGGGAGCGCAACCGACGGAAGCGTTGGCGCTGGCGAGGCTGCGTGCGCGTCAACGAGGTCGGACACCATCACGGTGGCGTTCCACGGGATGTTCTCGCGGTTCGCGGGGCTCCCTGGGGCCGCCGTTGTGTCGCCGCGCGAATAACTTGTCTCCTTCGCACACAACTTGTCGCCGGAGCGCGTTCCTCGGTGCTGCCTTCGTCAGGGGTCGTCTCCCGGCGAGTCAGGAGCCGCGTGCGGTGAGCGTTTGCTCGTTGTCGGGGCGGGCACGGCGTTCGGCAGGGACGCGTTTGGGCGGGACGCGTGCAGCGATCTGGACTCCGCGCTGGCGTCCCCCGACGGGAAGTGCCGCACCCTTGCTCGGGTACGTGGACGGTGTTGCGTTTAGCGCCCCTTCACCGGGCATTTTTGCGGGACAGTCATACGGGAATCCCCAGGTCAGGACGGACACGGGCAAGTTGTCGTGGTTGTCGCCGCCAGCGGTGTACCGGTGGACGACCGGCTTGCGGGACAGGCTTCGGCTTCCGTTACGGTCGAAGCATGGCGAGCATCAGCTACCCAACGCCGCTCCGAGCAGGCGGGCGCATCGAGGTTCCTGCACCATCGATGGGAGTCCCCGCGCATCTCCTCGAGCGATTGCAAACTTCGGTCGACGCGCTCACGACACTCGGGTTCGAGATCCACGTGCGCCCACATACGTCCACGGCTGGTCTCACCCCAGCGTCTGCCGCTGCCCGCGCCGAGGACCTGCACGCTGCGTTCGCGGCAGCCGACGCGGTACTTCCACCGTGGGGCGGGGAGCTCGCTATCGAATTGGTCGAGAAGATCGACTGGGACACCCTCGCCGAAGCTCGCCCGTGGTTCGTCGGGTGGTCGGACATCTCCACACTGCTGCTGCCCCTGACCACGCGGACCGGGCTCGCGACAATCCACGGCGCCAACCTCATGGACGAGCCGTACGAGCTCCCCACCGAGTTCGAGCGATGGACCGACGTCGCGGCGCTTCCGCCAGGAAGCATCTTCGAGCAACGCAGCGCACCTCGCCGGCGCAGCCGCCCATGGGGAGCATGGGTCGATGAGCCGCTGGATCGCGAGCACGCGTACGAAGCCCTTACGAAATGGCGGTCCCTCGACGGAGCGAATGACGTGACGATGCGCGGCCGTCTGATGGGTGGCTGCCTCGAAACCGTTTCGCTGCTCGCCGGAACGCCCTACGGCGACGTACCTGGGTTCGCGCGGAAGTACGCCCCGGAGGGCACGATCGTCTACCTCGAAGCGGCCGATTCCAACGCGATCGCCGTTCTTCGAATGCTTACCTCGCTGCGCCTCGCGGGCTGGTTTGACGACGCGAACGGTGTTCTGATCGGACGCACCGACGGCCCGGCCGTGCCCGAACTGACCCACGAAGAAGCCGTGCGTCGGGCGCTGGGCGACCTCGACGTGCCGGTACTCCTCGACTTCGATACCGGACACCAACCGCCGCAGATGCCACTCGTGAACGGCGCCCTAGCGGAAGTTCGACTCAACGGAGCGGACGGCTCGATCATGCAGCACCTGGTCCCGTAGCTCGACCGGTCAGGGATCGGCTATCGAGACAGGCTTGGACGCCGGTGCGGCCGTAGCCTCATCCCACGGAAGTTGGTTCGCGGCCAGATCTTTGTTCGACTGCGACGTGCTTTTGCGCCGGGCACACCTCCGCTTGTCTGGGCGCGTCAGGCGGTCTGTGCCCTGCCTCGGAGGAACACAGCGACGGCGACGGCGGCAGCGACGCAGATGCCGCCGTTTACCCAGATCGCGGTCGTCACCCCGTCGAGCACGGCAGCAGCCTCCGGGAGGGCACTGCCGAGCGCGACCGCGGTGAAAACGGCGCTCATGATCGGGGTGCCCATCGTGATGCCCACCTGCTGGCTCATGGTGGTCAGACCTGTCGCGAGGCCTTGCTCGTCGTCCGGGAGCCCGGAGGTGGCGGTGATCATGAACCCGACGATGACGACCAGGTTCGCAACTCCCCCGACGAACGTCGCGACGAGGACCAACCAGATCGACGCTTCGGCAGCGCTGATCAGGACCAGGAGCAGCGTCGCCGCGCCTTGGACGAGGAACCCGCCCACGATCGCCGCCTTGTTCCCGAATCGGCCAATGATGCGCGGTCCGACAAGGCCGCCGACGACGGTGCCGATGCCGAGCACGGCGAATGACAGCCCCGCCTCCAACGGTGAGTACCCGAGCACCTTCTGCAGGTAAAGGGTGAGGAGGAACACCAGCGACGTCTCGGTGACGAAGGCCAGCATCCCCGCGACGTTGCCCCATGAGACGTTCGAACGGGTCAGGATCCTGAGCGGCACGAGTGGGAACGCCGCACGTCGCTCGATGAGTGCGAAGGCGATGAAAAGCACGACGGCAGCGGCGAACGAGACCAGGTTCACGGGGTCCGTCCAGGACGTCTCCGCGGCACGGGTCAACCCGAACACGAGCGCCAGCAGACCGAGCGTGACGGTGATCGCGCCCGGGGCATCCAGCCGGGTGCGCTGCGCAGCACGGCTGTCCTGCAGGACCCTCGGCGCGACGATGAGGACGCCGACCGCGACGGGGACGTTGATCAGGAACGCCCACCGCCAAGACAGCAGGTCGGTGAGGAGCCCGCCAAAGATCGCACCGGTGGTGAAGCCCGCTGCCATCAGCGCCCCGTTCAAGCCGAGCGCCTTGTCACGGGCCTTGCCTTCCGGGAATGCCCCGAGCAGGAGCGCGAGCGCTGCGGGGACGACGATCGCCGTCGCGAACCCCTGCGCGACGCGTGCGGTCAGGAGCACGGCGGGGCTGATGGCGAGGCCGCCGGCGAGGGAGCCCGCGCTGAGGAGCACCATGCCGATGAGGAACATGCGGCGGTGACCGGCGATGTCCGCGACTCGACCCATCAGCAGTGTGAAGCCGGCTGCGCAGAGCGCGAACGCGGTCGCGATCCACTGCAGGTTCTCGAGGGCGAAGCCCACGTCCGCTCCGATGGTCGGTAGGGCGACGTTGAGGATCGAGAAGTCGACGGCGAGGGTGAAGCTCGCGGTGAGGAGGATCACCAGTGCGACGCGTTGCTTCGCAGTCATCACCTGCCCGTCGTCGCCGGTCGGGGTGGTCGTCGTGTGTTCGGTCGTGTGTTCCGTGGTCACGGTGACCCTTCCTTCGTGCACGGGCGGAACGAGTCCGCAGTGGGAGTGCTGTGCTGCAACGATCGCGATGCGGTGACAGATCAGCCACACCCCGCCGTGCCTGTCACTGCCAGTGACAGGACGGATTCGTCTACGTCGCACGAGAATGGGGAAATGAACGGTCCGAACGAACTGGGGAACTTCCTTCGCGTCCGTCGCGCCGCCCTGCGGCCCGAGGACGTCGGGCTGCAGGGGTACGGTGTGCGCCGCGTCCCGGGGCTGCGTCGCGAGGAGCTCGCGATACTCGCCGGGGTGAGCGCGACGTACTACTCACGGCTCGAGCAGGGGCTGAGCACCAATGCGTCGGAGGCGGTCATCGCGTCGATCGCGCGGGCACTGAGCCTCACCTCGGACGAACGTGCGCACCTGTTCAACCTGGCTCGGCCCGAGCACTCGGCTCCGAAGCGCAAGAGCGTCCTGCGGCCCGACCACGCCCGTCCCGGGACGATCCGGTTGATCACGTCGCTGGCGTCAACGCCAGCGGTGATCATCGGGAAGCGCAGCGAAGTGCTCGGGTGGAACGCGCTCGGGCACCGGCTCGTCGCGGGGCACCTGGACTTCGACAGTCCGGAACGCACGAACGTCCGACCGAACATGACGCGGATGCTCTTCCTCGACGCTCACACCCGGGAGCTGTACGCCCGGTGGCAGGAGGAAGCGGTTCGCGCCGTGTCGTCGCTCCGAGTCCTCGGTGGGAGGAACCCCGACGACGCCGAGCTGACGGCGCTGGTCGGGGAGCTGACGGTGAAGAGCCCGGAGTTCGCCAAGCTGTGGGCGAAGCACCCGGTGGAGAACTGTGTGTCCGGGGCGAAGTCATTCCGGCACCCGGAGGTCGGCGACTTCGAACTGAACTTCGAAGTGCTCACGCCACCGGACGACTCCGGTCACCGCGTGCTGATGTACACGCCGGACGCCGGCTCCGCCGGTTCCAACGCACTCAAACTCCTCGGCCGTGAGGTCGAGGAACGAGCCACGGATCTCGCGGCAGCCACCTGACTTCGACGGCAGGACGGAGGGCTGTCGCCGTGCCAGGATCGAGTTATGGGGGAAACGATCGTGCTGCCGGCTCAGGATCCGCGGCGAGCTGCACTTGAAGCCGACGGGTGGGTCATCGTGGCTCGGTCGTTCGGAGCGCAGCTTCACTCAGACGGCATCAACGATCAGCGATTGCACGCGTTGATTGCCGGCGCTGGCGGATTGGTGCGGGAGCTCGGAGACGCAGACGTTGATGCCGTGTTGCACCTGGACGCGATAACGATCGAGGATTACCCGGGGAGTACTGCGACGCAGCACACGCCCCTCGACCGACGTGCAGCCACGCCGGGCGTTTCGAGGCGGGCGTTCGGCGCGTTCGGGCCGGACGGCGATCTCGTCTCGATGACGTTCGTGAACGTCGACGGAGTGGAGGCTGAGACGCACTTCACCGTTGTCCACCGAGCCTGGCGCGGTCAGGGTTTGGGCATCGCCGTGAAGGCGGCTTCCGTACTCGCGCTCGCAGAAGAGGGCGTCACCCGATTTCGCACTGGCGGTTCCGCGGACAACGTCGCGATCCTCCGAGCGAACGATGCGGTGGGCTACGTCCGCGACGAGGAGTGGGTGACGCTCGAGCAAGACGTCCGGTAGCCGATCGGCTATCGAGACGGGTGCGCCGCTATGCCGCCGAAAAACGATCAATGTCGCCGGGTGAGCACTCCTGAGACAGCGAGCAGCAGGAGCGCGACCGTCGCCATCACCGCGACAGCCAGTGGCGTGCCCGCAGTAGCGATGAGGACCCCCGCCAGCGCGCTGCCGATCGAGCCACCGACGTTGTGGCTCGTGTTGACCCAGGTGGTCGCCGCGTTCTGACGGTGCTCACCACCGGCGGCGTGCGCGGCGATGTACGCCACGACCATGACCGGTGAGAAGAAGACGCCGGCGGCCGCGACCACGACGCTGACCGCTACCGCGCCGGTGACCACCACGATGAGTGACGAGAGAGTCAGCAGCCCGAGCGCGAGTGCGATGAGTTGCCGCGCCGGGGAACCGGGCACCTTCACCGCGCCGTAGACGAGTCCACCGACGGCGCTCCCGCCCGCGAAGAGCCCGAGCGCCACACCGGCCGCGGCCGCACCTCCGTGGTCGGTCAAGATCACCGGAAGGGCGACGCTGAGGCTGCCGGAGACACTGCCCGCGACGAGCGCCGGGAGCAGGACGGCGACGAATCGAGGTTCTGCGAGCAGGGAACGACGGCGTTCAGCAGTTTCGTCACGAAGACGCCCACCCATCGCACCGACGGTGGGAGTCGCGACGAACAGGAGGCCGCCGACGACGACGAGCGCGGCTGGGACGAACAGCGCGAGACCCGGGACGATCACCACGAGTGCCAGTCCGGCGGCGGCCGGACCGACGAGGTAGAGCAACTCCTCGACGACGGCATCGAAACTCAGTCCCTTGCGCAGCAGGTCCCCCTTCGGGACGAGCGCTCCCCAGGCGACGCGCATGGTCGGTCCGATCGGCGGAGCGACCGCGCCTGCGGCGACGGAGAGGACCATGAGCAGCGCGCTCGGACCGTCCGCCAGCGACGTGATCGCCAGCACGGCGACCGCACCGCCGAAGAGGAGCACGAGGACCCCGAGGACCGGGCGGGCGCCGTGCTGGTCGATGAGCCACGCGCGGGCGGGTGCGAGGAGACTCGCTCCGGCGCCGTAGAGGGCGACTGCGAGACCTGCCTGTGCGATCGAGCCGGTGGCGTCGGAGACGGCGTAGAGCAGCGGGAGGAGGACGAGGGCGTATGCCGCGCGGCCGATCAGTGCGGCGGAGAAGGTCGGGAGGACATGTGGTGTTGCGAGCGCGTCACGAAGACGCACAGTCCGGGTGGACATGAGCGAAGAACTCCAAGGGGAAAAGCACGCCCTGGGGCGTGCTGATGAAGTGAATCAGAAGGCCGCGCGCTCAGAAACGAGCGCGGCTCCCGATCAATCCCTTGTAGTGAGCATCTCCCAAGCCTATCGACCGCTGCGGCGCGACTGCGTCATGTCCGGTAGCCGATCCCCCTACGGACGCTTTGTCAGACCTGTTCGGCGCTGTGGTCGAAGGCAAGCGGCAGCAGGTCGCTCGCTGTCACGCTCACGAGGCCGTCAGGTCCGGGCAGGATGACGCGAACGTGAGGGTGGTAGTCAGCGAAGACTTGGCGGTCGCGGCCACACGGGCTCTTGACGCCCCGGCCATGGTTGCCCACGGCGACCACGTGCGTCAGTTCGGTGGCGCCGCCGGCGCGGGCTGCTCCGAGCGCCACGAGTTCGGCACAAGGTCCGCCCGTGAAGTGGTAGACGTTCACACCGGTGAAGATCCGGCCGTCTGCGGCGCGAACAGCTGCACCCATGGTGTGCACACCGTCCTCATTAGGGCCCGCATCAGTGACGGCATCGATGGTCGAACGAGCTGCCTCGACAAGGGCGTGGTCCTCGTCTGTGAGGACGGCGGCAGAGGGCGGAAGGGCACCGAACATGCTTCGACACTAGGGCGCGCGGGCGTTCCGGAAGGGGATCGGCAAACGAGACACCGCGTTGAGCTGCGAGCGTGTCAGACGAGGGCGCTGTCCGGCTTAACCTCGAACGCTTCGAACCTTGCGTCGGCGAGCACGCTCGCGATCAGCGGGCGTGGCCCGGCGACGATGGTCGAGTCGGTGTCGATTTCGGTTGCGACGACCCAGGTGTGGTCCTCTGGCCAAAGCAGCTGCGGCGTGTGCCCGACCCCGAAGCGCGTGCCCACCCGGGGATCGTCCATCCACGAGGGACCCGCCAACTCTGGCAGTGTCATCCCCAGCACGATGTACTCGCGATGCGGCAGCTGAAGTCGTGGCCCGGCCAGGGACGCGCGGAGTGCCTCCTGCTCGACCCGATGCCGGGTTGCCATGCGGGCTGCACAGGCCTGGAGTTCGGTTTGCTCGGAGGCGTCGGGCGTTCCGCCCTGCCACCCGACGGCCAATGTGGAACCACCATTCAGATCAGCCCAGCCGTCCCAAAAGGCTGCCAACACGTCGAGCGGGGTGGTGGTCGCGGCCGTGAGGTGCTCCGTCAGCGCTCCGAGCTGCGTCGGGTCGAACCACCCTTCCTCGGGGACTTCGACCCGCCACCCGTCGTCGAGGACCAGCTCAATCTCATCGTCGCGTCCGCTCACCTCGCTCCAAGCCACGTCGGGGTGCACGGCCCGTCCGACCCTCGCGGCGACGTCGGACCACCGCCACACGCTCGACTCGAGCACCAACGGTTCACCGTGTTCGTCAGTGGCCGACAGGTCGTCACGGAACGCGTTCAGCGGGTGCAGCACTCGGGCGTATGCCTCGAACCCGGCGCCGGCCGTCCCGCCGACGGTCCCGAAGGCTTGCATGCGCGGGATCAACCAAGCAGACCGAGCGAGGTCGATGATCAACTCCATCCCGCCGATCGTAGTGCGCTGGTTGCGGGCGATAAATTCGTAATGATTTGCCCGCGAAAGAAACTGACGGGCTCGATATGAGCCGACCCACTTGCCCGTCTCGGTGAACGATCGACAACCGCCGGGCGCCGGGCGGATCAAGGCAGGATACGCGGGAGGCGAAGCTCACCCCAGGCGAATGAACTCTCTGCGATGAAGGTCTGCAAGTCGCCCTGCACAGCGCGAACCAGTTCTTCCGGGTCGACGTCGAACGGCAGGGTGCTCGACCCGCCCTCCTCATCGAGTACCTCCCACCTGACCCACGTCAGGTCCACGCCGACACTGTCGTCATCTGAGAGCTCCTGCCCGTCGCGGCTCCGTTCGAGGCGGTACCTCAGTGTCCGCCGTTCGCGGTCGTGCAGCATCGCGTCGAACATCGGCTCGAGGAGCTTCTTCACGTCGGCTACGGTCATCGATTTGCGCACCCCGCGAGACTACTGACAGGCCAGATCGAAGCTCACGTCCGGGACCCGAAGCACCCGCGGGCGTCCGATAGGCGATCGGCTATCGAGACGCCGAAGCGCTCCTTGCCATCTCTAGGATCGCGACATGGAGTATTACCGGATCAGTCAAGACACCCTGGCGCAACTGTCGCTTCACGACGCGATGGTCCGGTCATCAGTGGCCCGTAGGCGGCACTGGGCTCCGCTGGATGTACGAGCGGCGTTTCCTGGAGTGCCGGAGCACGAATTCGAGACGGCGCAACAGCGACTTGACGAGCTGGAGTCGGACGCGGCTCGGTGGGCTTGGTCGCTGCGCGAAGCGGGAGGCTTGACCGAGACCGAGGTACGCGACGCGCATCGTGGCCTCTATCCCGAGTTCTCGGATGTCGCGGTCGGAGACCTGATCGGGCTCGCCATGGACATGCAACGCTGATCGCTACTCCTATCGGCGTCATCAAGCCGCGCCCGGTAGCGGATCCGCTAACGGTGCAAGCTGATGCGGTGACTTCCAGTGCGACGATCCCGGCCCCACGCGCGGTGAGAGCTCTGGCCTCTGCCCTCCTTGCAGTCGTGGGGGCGGCCGCCGCGTTCATCGCTGGGTGTTCACCACATCGTCCACTGCAAAGCATCCTTGCCAGCGTTGTGGCTGTTGTTGCGGTTGTGGCTTTTACTCGGGCAGTGCGGCGGCGTATGTGTTGACTCCCGACGAGCTCATCCTTCGAGACGTGTTGTCCACGCGCGCGATCCCGAAGAGCGACATCGTCGGATTCCCTGCAGCCGCGATAGTTGAACGGCGATACTCCTGGGGAAGCACGCGGCGCGAGGTCTTCCTGCTGTTCCGTGAGGACCGAGCATTTGGGGCGGAAGAGCGGACCCTCGCCCTGGCGCGCCTCCGGCACTGGTTGCGGCCTGGACAATAAGCGACGGCCAACTGAAGCCCGTCCCGGTAGAGGATCGGCTACCGGACGCATCTTGGTGATCGCGACTGGCTTGGGCCGGCAGCCGCAAGTTCGCGAGCGCGCGCCCCGTAGCCTGTGATTCATGCGCCACCGATCATCAGCCCGTGATGGACAAGCTCGGCGCGCGCCCATGAAACTCGGCCTGAGCTTCTACATCGCGGCCCTCGTAGTAGGAGTCGGCTCAGTTGTGATGCTCTTTCTCATCCCTGGCTTCGGGAGCTGGTTCTTTCTCGCGCTGATGGTGACAAGCGGGCTCCAAGTGACCGGAATGCTCCTCCGCGCGCAACCTCCAAAGTGAAGAGAGACCGGCCGATCGGAACTGGTCGATGTCCCTCCGCGCAGGTACGCCTGACAGTGCGGCGTCGACGTTGAGTGCGCTCGGATGTGACTCCCGTGCCGTCCCGGTCGGCGATCCCTGAACGGGACTGGCATGCGTGTAGCAAAGTGGTGTGATGGTCGGAGCTAATCGAGCGTTGCTGGACGCAATATGTGCGCAGGTGCTGTCCGCCCCGGTGCCGGGCGTTCGCATCGTGGCGGTGGACGGCCCCTCGGGTTCGGGGAAGAGCACGTTGGCGGCGCCGCTGGCTGCACATCTCGATGCGCCGACGATCGAGATCGATGACTTCGTCTCTTGGGTTGACTTCGCCGGGTGGTGGCCCCGGTTCGAGGAGCAGGTCCTGCAGCCGCTGCTCCGAGGACAGGATGCGGTGTACCAGCGTCGCGACTGGACGGGGGATGAGTTTGGGGCAGGCCTCGGAGAGTGGCGGACCGTTCCTTGGTCACCGGTCGTGGTCGTCGAAGGCGTCACGTCGACGAGAGCCGCGGGGCAGGCTCAGCTGGCGTGCCGGATATGGGTCGAAGCGCCGGCCGAGGAGCGTCTTAATCGTGGAGTTGCGCGGGATGGCGAGGGTCACCGCGGGCTGTGGGAGCGATGGATGCGCGAGGAAAGGAAGTTCTTCGAGCAGGACCAAGCGCGTGCCCGAGCCGACTTCGTTGTGTCAGGAGTAGACGCACCCAATTGAACCGTCCGGTAGCCGATCGGCTACTGAGACACTGGGCGAGTTGACCTTCCGTCTAATCTGAGCTTGCTGGACGCGGTGATAGCTGCATCGTCAGCCGCCGCCGATCACAGAGGAACGTCGTTTGATCTCACTCACTGCCGCGCT
Organism: Curtobacterium sp. MCPF17_031; assembly: GCF_003234035.1. Taxonomy (NCBI): domain Bacteria; kingdom Bacillati; phylum Actinomycetota; class Actinomycetes; order Micrococcales; family Microbacteriaceae; genus Curtobacterium; species Curtobacterium sp. MCPF17_031. The sequence continues at coordinate 121,073 of NZ_QKSG01000007.1, forward strand.
GGGCATCGCTCTGATCGAGTTGGGCCTAGCGCTCACCCCAGGACCCAACATGATGTACCTCGTGTCGCGGAGCATCAGCCAGGGGTGGCGGGCCGGAATCAGTTCGCTGTCCGGGACGGCAGTTGGCTTTGTCGTCTACATGGTGATGGCCAATCTCGGCCTGTCCGCCGTCTTCCTCGTCGTCCCCTGGCTCTACATCGCCCTCAAGGTCGCCGGTGCTGCTTACCTGCTCTGGCTCGCGTACAAGACCCTCCGCCCAGGCGGTAAGTCACTGTTCGAGACGAGCGAGTTGCCCCGCGACTCGTTCGGCAAGCTCTTCCGCATGGGGCTCCTCACGAACCTGCTCAACCCCAAGGTCGCGATCCTGTACCTCGCGCTCATCCCGCAGTTCATCAACCCCGCCGCTGGCAACGTTGTCGCGCAGGGATTCCAGCTCGGCGGCATTCAGATTCTCGTCGGCGTCATAGTGAACGGCGCGATCATCTTGGCCGCGGGCTCAGTGGCCGCCTTCCTTCAACGCAAGCCAACCTGGATGCGCTGGCAGAAGTGGGTCACGGGCACGATCCTCGGTGCGATCGGTATCAAGCTCGCGATCGACGCACCAAGCGCTGCAACTGCGCCGTAGCCCCATCGGCTACTGAGACGGACCCAGGTTCACTCGTCGGAGACGTTTCGGAGTCGGAGGAATGCGGGGGTGAGCATCGGTATGGCGGAGAGGATGAGCCCGAAGGCACCGATGAAGACACCGGTCCTAGACGGGTGCGCCTGCCAGTTCGAGTCCTTCGACGATTTCAAGCACGTCTGCCACCTGCATGCCTGTGACAGTACGTTGACCCATCCCCTGCCGGACGCGATTCGGCAAGTGAGCGCTCGTGGTCGCGGCTTATTCGCCGACCTGCCCGTCGACGGCCTCACGGAGGAAATCGGCGTGGCCGTTGTGGCGGGCGTACTCCTCGATCATGTGCATGAGGATCCACCGCAGGCTCGGTGAGCGCCCATCCCGCCAGACACTGACCGCCTTCTGGCCCAGGCCGCCCGTCTCGTAGGCTCTGAGTGCAACGGACCGGGCGTGCATCACGGTGCCCTCCCAGAGGGCGAGCAGCTCGGCCGGATCCTGCCCGATCGCGGAGTCCCAGTCCCAATCCGGAGTGGCTGCCCAGTCCACCGAAGCCCACGGTTCCCGACGGGACTGACCGAGCAGGCAGCCGTCGAACCAGCCGTGTTCGACGTACGCGAGGTGCTTCATCAGTCCGGCGAGGGTCATGGTCGACGGCGGGAGCGGCCGGGCCAGCTGGGCAGCGTCGAGTCCTGCGATCTTCCAGGCGAACGTCGCCCGCTGGTAGTCGAGGAACCCGTTCAACGTGGCCCACTCGTCGCCCCCGACGTCCGGCTCGATCCTGCCGTGCTTGTCCACGCCCGCGTCCATGCTCGGACGATACCGGCAGTTACACCCTCTCGGGGGCGCGTGTTCCGCTCAACAACGTGTCCGGTCGCCGATCCCCTTCTGGAACGACCAAGAGCGACCGAGGCGGCGTTCGGTAGCCCACCGGCTACCGGGACGCCGTGCTTGGCTGGCACACGTGGCAGATAAACCTCGTGGCACTGTGCTTGTCGATGCGGCACTGGAGCACGTACCCGCCCTCATCCGGTCCGCAGTGGCAGGGATCCCACGTTCCTCGATCACCGACATCGATGGCAGCACTGCGGTCATCACACAACGGTCGGGCGTCCTGATCCCCCGTGCCGAGGTCATCACCCTAGGGTTTCGCCCCGCCGAAGACGGTCTGGTGGAGGTTGTCATTTTGGCCGCTCGGCGCGGAGGGCTGACTGCTCCCGACGCAGTGCTGTCTCAATTCGAGAGGTCACTCTTGGCGTCGATCCGCACAGCCTCGAAGAAGGCCAGGCACTAGGCGTGCGGTAGCCGATCCCCTACCGAGATGCCACGCACCACGCTGTCGACATCGCTGTCGTCGACCGGCCGCATTAGACCTAGGGTTTCGGTCGGGAGGGAAGATGCGGTGGTGGACTCGGCTGCATGCAGCCGTCGGAGGCAGCGGGGGCGTGATCGTGCTGTCGGTGTGGGTGGTGCCGTGGGCGCTGGTACTGACAGCCTGGGTCTTCCTGCATTGGGGGCCGGTGTGGCATCGGTCTGCGTTCGACCAGGGCTCGCCTCTGCGGCCGACGGAGTGGGCGAAGGAAGGCGCTGATGCATTGTTCGTGCCGGCGCTGGTCGGGGTCGTTGGGTTTGTGTTCCTCCGGGTTGCCCCCGGCCGTCGGATCCCGCTCTGGTACTTCACATTGGCGCTGCTCTCCGGAGGGGTCGGATGGTCCCTCATGTATTTCGCCCTCGGGCTTGAGCATTTGGATTGCACGAATTCCTGCGTACCTGTCGTGCCGTCTTATGCAGCGATCGACGTGTTCAACCGCGTGACCGCATGGTTGTGCCTGCTACCCGCGACGCTTGGGCTGATCTCCGCCTTCGGAGTTCGTGTACTTGCGCTCGTCAGGCGCTGTTCCGGTCGGTAGCAGGGCGTCCGCCGGACCACCGTCCGGTCACGGATCGGGATACGGCACACCTGTTCGCAAGTTCTTGGTTATGGTCTGCTCATGGCATCGGAGGTTTCGAGCTCGTATTCGCGCCGCGCCGCTGAGTACGCCGAACGGCTGGGATCCATGACGGCGGTGCATCCATCCGATGTGCACCTCGTCTCTACGTGGGCTGCGGGGGTTGAAGGCTCGCTGCTGGACGCCGGCTGCGGCCCGGGCCATTGGACGGCTTACCTCCGAGCGCTCGGTCATGACGCCCGGGGAGTCGACCAAGTCGCCCGATTCATCGAGCACGCCCGGGCTTCGCACCCGAGTGCGCCGTTCGCAATCGGGAACGTCGACGCACTCGACGACCCGGCCGACAGCTACGGCGGAGTTCTCGCCTGGTATTCGTTGATTCACCACGAACCGGAAACCATTCGTCGTCCTCTCGAGGAGTTCGCGCGCGTGCTCCGGCCAGGCGGCCGCCTGCTCGTCGGCTTCTTCGTTGCCGACAACGTGAAGCCGTTCGACCACGCCGTTGTCGCCGCCTACCAGTGGTCGAGCGCGGTGCTCGGTAAGGAGCTGATCGCTGCGGGTTTCGATGTCGAGGAAACACACACCCGAACGGCGTCAGCACCCAACCCTCGCCCGCATGGCGCCATCCTGGCCCGCCTCCGCCCCGCCGGCTAAAGCTCGTCCGGTCGAGGATCGCTCAACGAGACGGCCGAACGTGCCCTACCGTCGGATGAGTGAGGGGTCGAGATGCCGACGAGTAGCTGGGTGGGCCTGGGCATATCGCTGGCGATTTTCGCGACGGTGGAACTCCTGTTGCGCAAAACCCTCGGTCGGTACGCCTACAGGCGTTGGGCGCAGATTGGCGTGCGGAGGCTGGTCAAGACCGAGCAGTGGTGGACTCGGTTCACGCTCGTTCCCGTCGTCGTCATCTACTGCGTCGCTTTGATCTGCCTGGCCGTGGGGGTCGTGCAAGCGTCTGCCCGGTAGCCGATCGGCTGCCGGGCGCCTTCACCGTTCAGGAGAGTGGGCTGAGCACGACGCAGCCCGTTCCAGCATCGACCCGCAAGACCGGTGGACCGTCTCGCTGTCCCTCGGCCCGAGCGACGACATCCTTGCCCACTGCTGAACTCACCAGCCGCAGGAGGCGAACGAGCCCGTCGACGGCTTCGTCATCGACCATCTCCCGAAGGTCGAAGTCAAACTCGATGGGGGCTCCCCAGCTGAAGAAGAAGTTGACCTGGACGCCGTCGGTCGGCCAGACGGAATACTGTTCACCTTCGTTTTCTTCGTCACCTTCTCGGCGCTCCTCAACGCGGACCCAGGGTGCGCTCCAGAGGGCGTCGCGTAGCGTGTTCACGTCAGCCTCGTGGGACCCGACCACTTCGGCGTCAGGAAGGGCCAGCGGGTCCAGACCGTCAGCTTCACGGAAAGCCTGTCGAAAGGCCGCAGCCGTGATCTCATCGTTCACGACTCGAACCTCTCAGCTTGGCCCGCTGGGCGCAACGTGCCTGTGAGGGATCGGCTATCGGACACGAAGTGCAGTCCCCATCACGACAGTCCGCTTCTGGTGTCCGCCCTGTCTGGTTGTAAGGATGAGGTGTGTTCGAGCTGGTGAAACCGCGTGCGGAGTTGTTCGGGGTGTGGAGCGAAGCGCACCGGGAGTGGGGTCCCGGACTGCACGAGGACGGCTTTGGCATCGGGGCGGACGATGACGTGAACACGGTCGAGGGTTTCCGTGACTGGGTGGCTCGAATCGATCAGGGCCCGGGGGAGCTGTGGTGGATCGTCGAAGACGGGAGGGTCCTCGGCGGGATCGCGTTACGTGCTTCTGAGGACGAGCGCGTGCATCGCTTCGGCCACATCGGTTACGGGGTCCGGCCGTCCGCCCGTGGGCGAGGTGTCGCCACGTGGGCTCTCGGTGAAGTGTTGCGTCACGCCGAGTCGCTTGGGACCGACCCCGTGTTGGCGTTCTGTCTTGACGACAATGCCGGGTCGATCGCGACGCTCGAACGCCACGGGGCGAAGCTCGAAGCGATCGAGCAGCACGGGACGGCGCGGGTGCGGCGCTACGCGATCCGCCCCCGATTCCGCCCCCGTTGACCGATCGGCTAACGAGACACCCGAACGTGCTCGCGATCTACTTCTGCGACCCCCACAAGCCCTGGCAGCGCGGCTCGAACGAGAACACCAACGGGCTGCTCCGGCAGTACTTCCCGAAATCCACCGACCTCACCGTCCACAGCCCCGACCGACTCCTCGAAGTCGCCACCGAACTCAACGGACGACCTCGCAAAACGCTTGGCTACCGGACCCCGGCAGAAGCCTTCGAGCAGCTACTCTCGGACCCGAAACAACCACCCGTTGCGACGACCCCTTGAAACCGCCGATCGGCTATCGAGACGCGTGGGAACACGCGAAGCGGCCCTGCTGCGCGTACGCGCAGCAGGGCCGCTTCGTCTTGGTGGGGCTGCGGGCGCTTAGAAGCCGCCGGCGGGGCGTACCTTGTAGTGCTCCTCGAGTGCGGTGATCTCGTCTGCGGTGAGGTCTATGTCAACGGCCGCGGCCGCATCGTGGAGGTGGTGCGGCTTCGTCGCGCCGATGATGGGTGCGCTCACGACCGGGTTGTTGAGGACCCAAGCCATCGCGATCTGTGCCATCGGCACGTTCCGCGCCTCGGCGATCTGCTGCACGGCGTCGATGACGGGCCGGTCGCGCTCCGTGTCGGCGAAGAAGCTGTTACCGACCGGGTCGTCGGAGGAGCGCTTGGTCTGCTCACCGGCGGGGCGGGCGACGCGGCCCTTGGCGAGGGGGCTGTAGGGGATGCTGCCGACGCCCTGGTCGGCGAGAAGGCCGAACATCTCACGCTCTTCCTCGCGGTACAGCAGGGAGTACTGGTCCTGCATGGACACGAACCGGGTCCATCCGTGCAGGTCCGCGGCGTGCTGCATGTTGGCGAACTGCCACGTCCACATCGCGGACGCGCCGATGTAGCGGGCCTTGCCGGCCTTGACGACGTCGTGGAGGGCTTCCATCGTCTCCTCGATCGGGGTCTCCGGGTCGAAGCGGTGAATCTGGTACAGGTCGACGTAGTCGGTGCCGAGACGGGTCAGGGACGCGTCGATCTGCTGCATGATCGCCTTCCGCGACAGGCCGGCGACGTGCAGGCCAGGCCCGGTGCCGGGCTTGTCGGAGAAGTGCGCCTTGGTTGCCAGGACGATCTCGTCCCGGTTGGCGAACTGGCGGATCGCTTCACCCACGATGCGTTCGGAGTCGCCGTAGGAGTAGACGTTGGCGGTGTCCCAGAAGGTGATGCCGAGGTCGAGGGCCTGCCGGAAGTAGGGCAGCGCGTCGTCCTTGGGGAGGGACCACTGCAGGTGGCCGCTGGCGGGGTCGCCGAAGCTCATGCAGCCGAGCGCGATGCTGCTGACCTTCAGTCCGGAGTTACCGAGGCGGGTGTACTTCACGGGTGGGTCCTTTCGATGGGCACGACGAGGCGCCTCATGGTTCGGTCGTTCGGGGTTCCTTCACGCTCGCGGCGTCCTTCGTCGCAGCCCAGTGCGCAAGGAGTTGCAGGCTGTCGTCGGAGGGCGATCCCGGAACTGCGATGTAGGTGATCAGGGCGAGCCCGCTTCGAGAGCTGACGTCCAGTGACTCGAACGTCAGGTCGAGGTCTCCGACGATCGGGTGGTGCACGAGCTTCTCCCCCGCACGGTGCTCCCGCACGGTGTGACTGGCCCAGAGCGTGCGGAATGCCTCGCTTGCCAGCGACAGCTCCCCGACAAGGGCAGCGAGTGCACGGTCCGCCGGGGCACGGGCCGCCTCAGCGCGGAGCACCGCGACGCTCTGCTCAGCGACGCTGTGCCAGTCGCGGTAGAAGTCGCGCGAGCGGGGGTCGAGGAAGATGTACCGGCCGAAGTTGACCGACCGGCTCGGAGTACCGAACAGGTCGATGTAGAACGCACGCCCCAGCGGGTTCGACGCGACGACGTCGAGGGTGGTGTTCTGCACGATCACCGGCATGTGCGTCATGCCGTTCACGATCTGCTGTACGGCCGCAGTCACGCTGCCCGGGTGTGATCGTTGCGTGGAGCGCCGCGGGTGGGTCGGCGCGTTGGCGGCTCGGACGAGGTCGGCGAGGTGGGCCGCTTCGACGTCGTCGAGGAGCAGCGCACGAGCGACACCGTCGAGGACACTGTCGGAAACGCCGGACGCGTTGCCGCGTTCGAGGCGTGTGTAGTACTCGGTGCTGATCCCGGCGACGAGGGCCACTTCCTCACGGCGCAGCCCAGCGACTCGGCGGCGTCCGCCGAAGTCCGGCAAGCCGATCTGCTCCGGCAGGAGCCTGGCCCGCCGCGATGTGAGGAAATCGCGACTCTCCGCCTGAGTGTCCACGCACCGACGGTACGTCACCGGATTGCCCGCAGGGGGTCCCTGTCAGTGACCGTGTAGACGGAGTCTGTTTCCGGCCGTGACGGCGTCGTTCACTTGCGGTGTTCCCGATCGAAAGGCACACCCATGACTGACTCCACCGTTTGGTTCATCACCGGCGCAGCACGCGGGATGGGCATCGACCTGACCCGAGCTGCCCTCGCCGCCGGCCACCGCGTCGTTGCCACCGCGCGTGACGCCGCAAAGGTCACCGAGGTGTTCGGTGAGCGGGATGATCTGCTGGCGGTGTCGCTCGACATCACCGACGAGGACGCGGCGCGGGCCGCCGCGGACGCTGCGGTCTCTCGCTTCGGGCGGATTGACGTGCTGGTGAACAACGCTGGCTTGTTCTACGCAGGGTTCTTCGAGGAGATCAGTCCTGAGCAGATGCGGCAGCAGATGGAGACAAACTTCTTCGGTCCGCTCAACGTCACCCGTGCGCTCCTGCCCGTCATGCGTCGTCAGCGCAGCGGGCAGGTCGTCACGATCAGCTCAACTGCCGGCCTCGTCGGTCAGGAGTTCGTCGCGGCGTACTGCGCGTCGAAGTTCGCCCTCGAAGGGTGGATGGAGTCCATCCGGTACGACCTCGCGCCGTACGGTGTCTCGACCATGATCGTCGAGCCTGGCTTCTTCCGTACCGAGCTGCTCGTCGAAGGGGCTTCCACCATCTGGCCAGAGTTGTCCATCGACGACTACGCCGAGCGCACCGCGACGACCATCGAGGCGTGGAAGAGCATGAACGGCAAACAGGGCGGCGATCCCACCAAGCTCGCTGCTGGCCTGGTGTCGTTGGTCGATTCCGATGAGCCGCCGCTGCGATGGGTCGCGGGCGCTGACGCCGTGCAGACCGGTGTCGACAAAGCCAACCTGCTTCTTCAGCAGGTCGCCGCACATGAGGAGCTGTCCTCTTCACTCGCTCACGACGACTGACTCCCTCGATCGGCTACCGGACGTCCCCACGGCCGTCCGGTAGCCGATCGGTTATCGGGACGGGGTGCGCGTGCGACGAAGATGCAGAAGGGGTGCCCGGAAGGGTCAGCGAAGACGATGAGGGGTTCGTCGACATCGGCGGATCGATCATTCAGAACTGCCGCTCCGAGGCGTAGAGCGCGAGCCCGCTGCTGTTCGAGGGCTGCTGTCGAGTCCACGGTCAGGTCGAGGTGGAGCATCTGCGGGGGTGAGCCTGCCGGCCACTGTGGTCGTGGCAGGTCAGGAGCGAGTTGGAAGGCCAGGCGGCGAGTTCCGTCGTCGGCGGTCAGCACCAACCACTCGGGCTGCTTCGACTCGTCGGCGTCGGGTGCGTCACCATCGCGGTACCGGAGTCCCAGGAGCGACCGGTAGAACTCGGCCAGCTCGCGCGGTGCAGGCGTGTCGATGACCGTCTGCAAGAGGTGTGGGACGTCGTCGGAGGAAGGCATGGCCCTGTCTACCGTCCGAACCGCCATCGGCTATCGAGACCGCCCTAGCGCCGCAGAAACGGCGACGAGATGTTTGGTCGAATGGAGTGACACGCGCGCCGTCGCCGAGACTCGCGAGTGGAGTCGGCGACAAGTAGTGAGTCCGTCGACAGAGGACCAGCGTGCAGTGCGCGCTTGCTTGTTGTCGGGGTGGACACGGCGTTCGGCAGGGGGCGTGTCCGAGCGGGACGCGTGCAGCGGTCTGGACCCCGCGCTGATCCGTGAGCTCTACGCTCCCTGCATGGATGCTGAAATGCTCCGGTTGCTCCGCATGGATACCGAGACCCTTCAACGCATGAGCTTGCAGGATGCGGAGGCGCGCCTGTCGAGCTATCTCCACCGGGAAGAGCTACCGGCGCTGGAAGAGGTGTTCCCCACTGCCCCGGTGAGCGAGCTTGCGTATGCGCGGGATCGGGTCAGATCTCTGCATGTCGCCGCACTCGCATGGGCGAATGCCTATCTCGACTCGCCGCGCTCCAGCACTGAGACAGTTGAGCGGATCGACGCTCGGGTCGACCAGGCCTGGCGCGAATCGTGGTCAGACTTCTCGCGGCGCAGCGTCAGCGCAGTCATCAGCTTCCAACTGATGATGAACCGGTAGACGCCTCCCGGAACACGGAGGCGCACCGTCTCCAAGCTTTCCCGAGCACCCGAGCACACATCGGGTATCGGCGCTGGCGCCAGACCACCACCTTGCGCGACCACGAGGCCTGCGGTGCCGGATCCATGCGGCGGTCTGCTCATGGTAGACGGCGTCAGAAATCGACACGCGCCGTAGTTGACTCGCCGCCGATCGCCCTCGACACACCCTCCCAGTAGCCGATCGGCTATCGAGACGCCCAATCCCGACGAAGCGGACTCGGCGCGACTCTCGTTTCCGTGCCTACGAGTGACACGCACCACATCGACCCGGACAGGCTGACCCCCGCTGCTGCGGAAACGGTTGGTGCTTCTGCGCCTGGAACTGGAGCTGCCTCCGGCGGTGTGTTCCTGCCGGATGCTGACGTCCCGTCCGACGTCGTGCACGATCGAGAGTCCGTCTGACGCCTGATCGGCTACTGGCCACATGGGCCGGTTCTACAAGCCGGTTATGTTTCGTGTCATCACGATGCTGTCGTAGCGCTTACCGGGGAAGCGCACGTCGTCGACGTGCTCGAAGCCCCAACGCGCGTACATGGCAACAAGGTGCTCGGCCGGTGCCGCAGTGTCGAGTCCGATCCTCGTGATGCCGTTCCTCAGTGCCCACGCGCAGGCGACGTCGAACAGCGTTCTGGCGACGGCGCGACCGCGCAATTCCGGCCCGACTGCCACTTGGCACAGCCATCCGGTGCCTGGTTCTTGAGCGTGCTCGGACAATGATCGGACGTCGTCCGGTGGAGGCACGGACATTGTCATGCTTGCTGCGATCCGGCCGTCGTGTTCCACCACCCAGCAGACGCCTTCTGCCACCCGCTGGCGGGTCGTCTCGACGTTCTGGGTCGCTGCGGTGAAGTTCAATCCCGCATCTTGAAGCTCTCGATAGGCCGAGTTCAGAAGAACCGTCAGCTCCGCGGCGTCCTCGGGGCGGAAGGGACGCGGCTCGACGTTGGTAGTCACCCGGCAAGCCTAGGAGGCTGCCTCATGGTGGGCCGGTCCCGCCCGCAACCGCCCGGTTCGGGATCGTCAAACGGGGCAACGCTGCGACTCGGAACGAACGACGGCGGCTCGTGCCGGAGCTGTCAGCCATCAGACCCGCAGGAGCTCGAGGACGCCAAGTACGGCGAGGACGACCCCGGCGATGCACCCGACGAGCCCGACCAGCGTCACCGACTGCGCGTACACGCGAACTTTCCCATCCGCACGGAACCGGTCGATGGCCGATGCTGCCAGCAGTGTCGCGGCCAGCGCCACGGGGACCGTGGCGATCCACGTGAGGCCGAGCCTCAACCCGGCTGCTGTGACGTCGGCGGGACGAGCGTGGAGGAGGCCACGGCCGCGTTCAGGGCTGATGTCGTACGCAGCATCGATCGGGGCGGTATGGACGTAGGTAAGGACGCACGCGAACACCTGTGCGGCCAGGAGGACAAGAGCGAGGGTCGGCAGGATCCACGCCAACTTCACCCGGTTGCGCAGGGCCGGTGTCTCCGATTGCTCCACGGGCAGAGCCTAGGCTCCGGGATGAGCGCAGCCTGCCCGGTCACCGATCGGCTACCGGACTTCTCCCAACTCGGCTCACCCGGGTGGCTCCGTCCCGGTCCAGCTCACTCTCACCGTGATGATCTGGCGGCCCTGGCTCCCCCTGTAGGTCGAGGCCGTTACCCCGTCATACGTGTGGTCCGGAGGGAGGCGGACGTACGTCGAATCGGGAAGCCGAACAGTGGCAGTGAGCGAGTTCGCGGAACTTGCACCAGCGTGCGGTTGAGCGGAGGAATCAAGAACCGCAGTGCCCTCGGGGAGGTCAAGGTGGGAAAACCGGCTGATGGTTGCCACTGGTACGTCCTCGCACCATCCAGCGACAAGCCCACATCGGCCCCACGTTCGGTCGTGTTCCACGACGTTCACCCACCAGAAGTGGAACGCCAGGACCATCAGGAAGATCGTCACCCCACCGGCCGCGCCGAAGCCGATCAACCGCAGCCACCCGCCCGCTACCGACAGGTTCTTGCTTTCTGCCTCCACCCGGACAGCCTCCCAACCTCGTACCTGAGTCACATCGGCCGCAAGAGTGACCCTTACGCATCAACCGCATCAGCCCCGTTCGGTGGCCGATCGGCTACCGGGCGGCTGGGGGCTGGTCGGAGAATATCGTCGCCGCCGGCGCGCTATGGTCGGCGCATGGGGCCTCGGGGGCGGACACAGTGGCGGCAGGTCAATGTTCGGGCGCTCGTTGCGATTGCACTGATCGTCCTGTGGGGTGCTGTGCTCGTCGCGACAGGGGTGTTCGGCCCCGCCGGTCAGACTCCGCCATCGCAGTTCGACTACGACGGTGGGAGCTTGCCGCCCACGGCCAGTGATCGCGCTGTCGCGACCGTGCAGGCTGCAGCGTTGATCGCAACCTTGCCTGTCGCTGTCCTCGCCCTCTGCATCGCGGCAAGCTCTCTTCGCGTCTGGCGGGAACAAGTGTCAGCGATCATCGCAACTAGCGTTGCCAGCCTCTCAACGCTGGTCAGCATCGGCCTCGCCTGGATTGGCGTCGGGACCTTGATCTTCTTCACCTAGGCCGCGCTCCGCTCGAACACCGCCCGCGAGTCTCGATTCTCGACAGCCGATCGGCTACCGGGACGGGTGAGGCGCCAATGTTGCTGTGCGAGCATCAAAGGATGCACGACGACGTTGCAAAAGACGTGCGGAGCGAACCGTTCCGTGCTGGTGAATCCGTAGCCCTCCGTAGTCTGCACGCCTTCGGCTCCCGCGGCCGGGCAGTTTCGTTCGCGGTCGCGGGCCGAGTGCTCGTCGACGACGACGACGTCGCCGTGGTCGCAAGCCCGCTCGGTGCCGCGGTCCGGCGTCGAGCTGGTGTCGGGAGCGGGCCGAACGCAAGGCTCGTCCTGCCCGCGGACTGGGATGGTTCCTACGTCGAGGACAGCTGGTTCGGAGCGCCCGTGGTTCGCGTGCACCCGAAGGGGGCAGCGTGGTCGGTGTGGCGCTGGCACGACGGGAAGCAGTGGCTCCCGGACTGGTACATCAACCTCGAGCTGCCGTGGGTCCGAACCTCAATGGGCTTCGACAGTCAGGACTGGACTCTCGACGTCGTCGCACGTCGGCACGCTGAGGGGCGTTGGTCGGTTCGGTACAAGGACGAAGACGAACTCGCCTTCTACGCGGACGAGGGCCTGGTCTCGGAAGCAGATCGCTCGATGATCGAACGCACGGGCGAGAAGGCCGCTGCTGCCGTGCACGCCGGCTCGTTCCCGTTTGATGCGGATTGGTCCCAGTGGACGCCGCAACCGAACTGGGTCGCCCCGCAGCTGCCAGCAGGGTGGGATGCAGTCCGGTAGCCGATCGTCGACTGAGTCTGCTTCGCGCGGACGACGGCGTCTGCCGTGCCAGGCTGGCCGGGTGATTCTGCTGACCGAAACCGTGCGCGGGGCGTGGCTCGTCGAGCGAGCCGGCCGATGGGCGACTGTCGGCGGTGTCGCTGGCACGGGCTTCGAGGCGTACGCGCGGCTGCTGCACCCGGTCGGCGCGCACCGTGCCGACCCGAACAGGACCGACGTGTGGGGCAACGATCGCGACATCGAGCACACGCGTTGGCGGTGGGCTGAGGTCGCAAGGCGCAACGACAAGGTGATGCATCCCCTGGTGCAGTGGCGCCGCCTCACCGACGACGAACAGACGAGGGACTGGCCTGACGGATGGCGGGTCGACCAGACCGACGAGGGATGGTTCGACCCCGAGGATCTCGCGGTCCTGACGACGCACCTGCGGGACGCGACCCGGACTCCGGACGATTTGGTCATCGCAGCGTGGGAAGGCACCGGCAACCCGCCCTGGGCCGAGCGCGGGCAGCAGGCCCGTGCGCGAGCTCGTATGCAGCTGCACTGGCCCGGTCGGGACATGTGGTTGTTCAGCTCAAGCTTGAGCGAGCTTGCGGACCCGACGTGGGCGCAGCGCACCGTCCCGGGGTGGGATTGCAGCCGCCCCGGGCAGGAAGGGCCCTATACGTCGCTGATCTGGCCGGAGGATCACGCCTGGGTCGTCGCCTCGGAGGAAGACTGGGACTCAACGATCGTCGCTGGCTCGCGCACGCTCGTTGACAAGGTCCTCGCGGACGACCGCTACGAGGCCTTCGAGGTACACGTGGGTGACGACCTGAGCTGGGACGGCGATCTCCTCAACCCCCGCCAACCGCCGCGACCGGGGTCCTGAATCGGCCAGACGCCCGGTGAACGATCGGCTACCGGTCGACCTGCCCACGACGTCGTCACGTCCTGATTCCGTCGCGGGATCGAGACTGGTGCGCGATCCCGGCATATGTCACGGTGGGCGACACCTGGTCGTGTCATGGACGGAGCGCATCGTGGATCGAGTGATCGGCTGGAGCACCGTTGCCGTCGTCGTGACCGTTACGGTGCTGTTCCTGACCCTGATACAGGTGAGCAGCTGCGCCGATGCCGCCCAGGGTGAAGGTACGAGCTTCTGCACGACCGAGCCGATGCTTGGAGTCGCGGGTTCCTGGATTGCTGGCTTCGCCGGTGCTGGCGTGGTCGCCTTCTCCATCTGGCAGATCGTCCGAGCCACACGGTCGCCACAGCAGGACGAGGACTAACTCATCCGCGAGACCAGCGCTCGTCGGATGGAAGAGCACAACCCACTGATTCAGCCGTTCTACGACATTGCGTGGTCCGCCGTTGCAGCGGCATCCGTCGTGCTCATCGTGATCACCATCGCCTCGCTCGGCAGGAGAGCCTCACAGCTGTCGCCGTTGCTCGCTCTGGCCTGGGCGGCCCTGATCCTTACGGCACCCGTCCTCCGGCCAGTGGCATGGCTAGCGATCGGGCGCAGAACGGCTCCACGCACGCAACTGCCCCAGTAGACGATCGGCTACCGAGACCGTCGTAGCGCCGCCGAAACGGCGACAACATGTTTGGTCAGATCGAGTGACACGCGCGCCGTCGCCGAGACTCGTGAGCGGAGTTGGCGACAAGTAGTGAGTCCATCGACACGTTGTCGCAGCGCGAACAACTTGTCTCCTTCGCACACAACTTGTCGCCGGAGCGCGTTCTTCGGTGCCGCCTTCGTCAGGGGTCGTCTCCCGGCGAGTCAGGAGCAGCGTGCCGTGCGCGCTAGGTCGCTGGCGGGTGAACACGGCGTTCGGCAGGGACGTGCTCGAGCGGGACGCGCAGCGATCTGGTCCCCGCGCTGGTGCCCCCGACGGAAGTGCCGCACCCTCGCTCGGGTACGTGGACGGTGTTGCGTTCAGCGCCCCCCCCTCACCGGGCATTTTCACCGGACAGTCATACGGGAATCCCCAGGTCAAGCAGGACACGGGCAAGTTGTCGTGGTTGTCACGGCCAGCCGTGTACCGGTGGATGACCGGCTTACGGAACATCGCTGCCGGTTGCCGGCTGGACTATCCGGGGGGGGCAGCCACGGGAGGAGCGCCGTCGTCGCGATGACGAAAGACACTGCCGGGTCGAAGGGCCTGCAGCTAGTGGGCGACTTCAGTGGTGATGAGATCGAGCAGCCGCTTCAACGTCGCCCGTTCCGCTGAGGTCAACTGTGCAAGTAGCTGGTCCTGCGCCGCCGCGAAAGCGGGGTCAAGCCGCTCGAGGAGCTCCGTCCCCGCAAGCGTGTTCTCAAGCAGGTTTCGTCGCACGTCTACGGGGTCGGGACGCCGCGTGACCAAGCCGAGCTGCTCGAGCCGCGCAGCATACCCAGAGAGGTCTTTGCGGTCGATCCGGACGCGACGGCCGACCTCGGCTTGGCTGAGCGGACCAGCCGCCTCGAGCACGGCAAGGACCGGGTACGCCGCCTTCGGGACGCCGGCCTCTGCGGTGAGCTCCGACACGACGCGAGATGCTCGCGCCGCGGCCTCGACGAGCAGCCAGCTCGGAAGCGAACTCAGTCGCTCCGGAATCTCCCGCTCAGCCATGTTCTCCACGGTAGGCGAAACTCCCTCTTCCAGGTATCGTTGGGATCCCAACGTTGGGATCCCAACAACACGAGAGGCTCTTCATGTCAAGCGCACCGTCCGACGTCATCTCCCGCATCTTCGCTGCCATCGACGACCACCGCTTCGACGATCTCCTCAGCATGTACGCGAGCGATGTGAAAGCCACGACGGTAATGGGCGTCACTGTCGGCGCCGACTTGGTGGTCGAGCAAGTCCGCGCCGTTCACGAACCGATCCCCGCCACGCAGCACCTCGTCTCGGGCGTCGTCGCCGACATCGCGGGGAACCAGGCGGAAGTTCGCGGCAATGTCACTGCGGTCTTCTGCGACTCGGCGCATACGCCGGCGTTCGAGGGATCGAACGTCTGGCGCGGCCGACTGATGCGTCACGGCGACACCTGGCTCGTCACGTCGTTCTCCATCAACCTGGTGTGGACGCGCGGAACGTTCCCCCAGCTGCAGGCGTGACCACCGCCAAACTCCCCGACTGTCGTGCCTCACCACTACGTCTTCAGACATGGCGGATTCCCTCCGCGAGCGGGACTCGCGCGCAGGCCGAGCGGGAGGGAGGGACGGTGAGCTCCGGTCGACCGAAACCGGGCGGACTTGCCCAGTGACGAGGGGGAACACCTGGACAAGCGCAACATGCTCCGGGGAACCGGAATCGCACTGGTTCTGGGCGTCACTCTGGGGGGTGAGCGCCTGCTCCGCTTCGAGCGATCAAGAAGAGCTGCGTGTCCCATCTTCATCTCCCGCGGCGAAGCAATCGACGCCTGCCGACACCTCCCGTCCAACCGATGCAGCATCGCCTTCCGATGCGGGCTCGAGAACTCAGGCCGGCGCAGCGACGACGCCACTGGGCGACGCGACCCAGGATTGGCCCGCAACCGATCTCGGTCAGCGTCAGAGTGCAATGGGCCAGGCAACCGAGGAAACGCCCGGCGTCTACCGGTACGTGGTCGCCGCCAACGACACCACCTCTGGCCTGCTCGAGCGGTTCGACCTCTGCCATATCGACATCGCGCTGTTGTATGAAGCCGACGGCGGCCATCTCACCGCAGGTCAGGCCATCACTGTGCAAAGACACCTGGATGACGGACGAGGCAGCGACACGACCGACGACCACCGAGGCTGGAAGTGCACCTACCCCGAGCAGCCCCGCACCTCGCGGACGGGTTAGCCCGCGAGGAATCCGCGCCACCGCTCCCGGATGCTGTCGCTCCGACTGGCCGCCCGCCCCAAGCAGCACGGCTGACCATCAGCACATCAAAACGCGCCCGGTAGCCGAGCGACCGCCGAGACATCGGCCGAGTACAACTGAGGGATGCGAACACATCGACTCTGGGTGGGCTGGATACTCGGCCCGGTGACCATTGCGTTGTTCGTCGTGACCGTCATCGCAGCGGCCACAGGTTTCACGTCGTGGCCGCCCCTGCTCGCCGCTGCGGTCACCGCCGCCGTGGCTGGATCAGTTCTCTTCGTGTTGGGGCCGCGCGCTGCTCGACAGCAGCAACGTACGCAGCGGATTGAGGCAGCGGAGCGCGACCGGTAGAGGATCGGCATCCGGGACGAAGCTGCGCTCGTCGCAGTGCTCAGGCTCGACGCAGCACGGAGAGCGCACGATGGGCTCACTCCGACGAGCTACCACGACAGCAAGCTGTACGCGTCGACAAGCAGCTTCGTGAGGTAGCCGGAATCCGCTCCGCGATCGCAGCAGACAAGGGGATCTCCCGGCTCCCCGGGAGGCCCAGACACCTGCACCAGCATCTTCGCCCCCTCTGTCGACCGCCGTTCCGGCTGAGTACCTGGCAGTCCCGGAGGCTCCCTGACCTGAGAAGCGACAGCTGGAGCCGCTGTTCTCCGCTCGCGTCGCGTCGCGTCGCGTCGCGTCGCGCCCGCGCCACGTCCGTCGGTATCGTCACCGGCACCCGGACGACGAAGGAGTACTCGACGTGAGCATGCAGTCCGCGCTCCGGCGCGCACGGCAGGTGGTGGCGGTCGCCATCAACCCGCACATCCCCGCGGACCGGTTCGACTGGGTCGGTGACGACGGCGCCGTCGTCACCGACCTGCTGGTGGAGGCGAAGGAGACGATCGAGCTCCTGCTGTCCGACCGAGCCGTCCTGCACACCGGGCGGATCCGCGACCTGCCGACCGATGCGCGCCGTCGCCAGGAACTCTCGAACGCGATCGTCCAGACCGTCTTCGACCGCCTACCAGCACGGCGCAGCGTCTCGGAAGCGGCGCTGAACGCCGCCCTCGCGATGTTCGTCGAGGACGTCGCGCTCGTCCGGCGCGACGCGGTCGACGCCGGCGTGCTCACCCGGTCGGCGGACGGTTCGTCGTACCGTTTCGACACGAACCCGGCCCGGAACGGCGGGCACCTGCCGTGACCTCGGCCTGTCGCCCTGACCGCTGCCCGGTGACCGGCGTCACGTGCGGCTGACCGGCTCGCCGAGCAGCCGCCGGGTCCAGTCCGCCAACGCCGCGGTCGCCCGCCGCGACACGGCGGCCTCGGGCACCATGCTCGTGAAGCCGTGGAAGGCCCCGGGCCAGACGTGCAGCTCCGCTTCGACGCCCGCGGCCCAGAGCGCGCTGGCGTAGGCGACGGTCTCGTCACGGAAGACCTCGGCGCTGCCGCAGTCGATGTACGTGCGTGGCAGCCCGGTCAGAGACGTCGCACGCGCCGGGGCGGCGTACTCGGACACGTCGTCGGTGGCCCGGCGGTCGCCCAGGTAGGCGGTCCAGCCGGACCGGGTCATCTGCCGGTCGGCGACGCCGACGCCGTCGATCTGCTGCGTCGAGACGGTCCGGTCGCGGTCGTCGAGCATCGGCGAGACCAGGATCTGCCCGAGGAGGGCCGGGCCCCCGCGGTCGCGTGCGAGCAGGGCCGTCCCCGCCGCGAGACCGGCTCCGGCGCTCTGTCCGGCGACCACGATGCGGTCGGGGTCGATGCCGAGTTCGTCGGCGTGCTCGGCGACCCACACCAGGCCGGCGAAGCAGTCTCCGACCGGGTAGGGGTCCGGGTGTTCCGGGGCCAGGCGGTAGTCGACGCTGACGAGGACGACGTCGTGGTCGAGCAGCCAGTCGTCGTAGGAGTCCAGGTTGCCGAGGTGGTGGCCGAACATCATGCCGCCGCCGTGGATCGTGTAGACCCCGGTCGTCGGGCCGGTGCGGCCGATGCGCTGGATGACCGCCAGCTCGATCGGGTCGCCGAGGTGGCCGGGCACGGTGGTGCTCCGACGTTCGAGGCCGCGCTGGCGCAGTCGCTCGTCGAGGGTCTCCAGCGGGATGTCGAGCTGCCGCATCCGGGGCAGCATCTCCGGCGTGAGGACGAACGGTCCGCGTGCGGCCAGTGCGGCGAGGAACGGCGCGAGCTCGGGGTCGAACGGCGGGCGGGCGATCAGGTCAGACATCGGTGTTCTCCTGGATGGTGGTTTGAGCAGTTGTGGTGGAAGGGGTTGCGGCGGTGCGGGCGCGGAGCATGCCGACGACGACCAGGACGGCCGCGACGGCGGTGACCACCGCGCCCGCGATCGAGACGGCGTCCTCGAACGCGGCGGTCCGACCCGGCACCCAGGGGGCCGTGCCGAGGTCGCCCGGCACGACGGCGGCGAGGATCGTGCCCGTGGCGGCGATCCCGACCACGGTGGCGATCTCACTCGCCGTGTCGACGAGTGCTGCCCCGATCGACGTCCGGTCGGCGGGCAGCCCGTGCAGGACGTTGTTGCCGGCCACGGCACCGACGACGCGCATGCCGGCCGCGACGAGCACGAGGGCGACGAGGACCCCGGGGTACCCGGACCGTGCGGTCAGGGCGAACACCGCGAGGCCGGCGACGACCGCGGCGGCGCTGATGCGTGCCGCCCGGTCGAGTCCGACGCGCTGGACGAAGGGGCCGACGAGGCGTCCGCTGGCGAGGAGGACGACCACCTGCGGCAGCGTCCCGACGGCGGCGAGCGCCGGGGGCCATCCCCAGGCGAACTGCAGCTGCAGGGTGACGAGGTACGACAGCGCGGCCATCGCGAGACCCGCCGCGGCCTTGTACGCCAGGCCACTCGCGACGAGCGGCCGAGCGATCAGGTGCAGGTCGAGCAGCGGGTGGTGTGCGGTGCGCTCCCGGACGACGAAGCCGACGGCCACGAGGGCGGTGACCGCTCCGGCGCCCCACCCGGCCCATCCGGCAGCGCCACTGACGACGAGCGTCGGGGTGACGAGGACGCCGACGATGCTCGCGGTGCCGAGGACCGCCCTCGCGACGTCGATCGGGTCGTGGTGCAGGTCGTCCGGGCGGTCCGCGGCGATGCCCGCCCGGATGCCGGCGAAGGCGACGACCGCGATCGGCACGTCCGCGACGAGCAGCACCTGCCACGGCGCCACGGCCAGGACGAACCCGCCGACGGTCGGCCCGACGGCGAGGCCGACCAGCCCGGCGGTGGAGATCACGGTGAGCGCCCGGACCCGCAGGTCCTGGCGTGCGAAGAGGCGGAACGCCAGTGCCATCGAGCCGGGGGTCGTCATCGCGGCTGCGACGCCCATCAGCGCACGGACGACGACGAGCAGCTCCACCGCGGAGACGAACACGGTCAGGAGGCTCGCCACGGCCAGCAGCACCAGGCCGACGAGCATCGTGCGACGCCGGCCGACGCGGTCGGCGACCGCACCGAACAGCAGCATCAGGCCGCCGAAGGCCACCGAGTAGGCACCCGACACCCACTGCAGCGCGGTCGTCGAGGCCCGGAGGTCACGGGCGATGGTCGGCAGCGCGACGTTCAGGACCGAGTTGTCGAGCATCTCGAACAGGAAGACCGCGGACAGGCCGGCCAACGGCAGCCAGGCGTCGCGGAGACCAGCGGGTGGCGAGTCGGGTGTGGTCGGCGGGGAGGTTCGTACTGACACGGGCGCACTCCTTCGATGAAGAAGTGGCGGCTCCCGTGAGACGCGTACGCGGTTCCGTCTGCCGGAGCAGAACGGGTTCTTTCCCTCTGCGTCGAACTGTAACGCATCCGGACGCCTCGCGGCAGGGCGGGCGGGACGCCGCGTTCACTACGGTGTCGTCATGCCCCCTGCGACGTCGACGGACGGACTGACCACGCACGCCTCCGACCACGTCGTCATCGGCGGTGGCGTCCTGGGCGCCGCCACCGCCCGGGCCCTGGCCGCCCGCGGCGAGCGCGTCCTGCTGCTCGAGCAGCACGACCGGGGACACGTGCACGGGTCCTCGCACGGGGGCAGCCGGATCTTCCGTATGGGGTACCCCGACGCGGACTACGTCGACCTGACGCTGCGGGCCTGGGACGCCTGGGCCGCGCTCGAGTCCGCGTCCGGTCGGACCCTGCTCGACCACACGGGCGCCGTGGACCACGGTCGTCCCGAGGTCGTCGACGCCATCGCCGCCGCGCTCGACATCGCGGGCATCGCAGTCGAACGCCTGACCCCCGACGAGGCTGCGGCACGGTGGCCCGGGATCGCGTTCGAGGGGCACGTCCTGGCGCACGCCACCGCCGGCCGGATCCGCGCCGCCGACGCCCTCGAGGCGCTGCTCGACCTGGCAGCGGCGGACGGCGCCGACCTCCGCTTCGGTGTCCGTGTCACCGACGTGCAGGACGCCGGAGACACGGTGACCCTGACCCTCGCGGACGGCAGCACGGTCCGCACCCGAAGCGTCGTCGCGGCCGTCGGCGCCTGGGCGCCCACCCTGGTGGGTGCGTTGCTCGCCGGGCGTGGGGCGAGCCTCCCGGCCATCCGCGTCACCCAGGAGCAGCCCGCGCACTTCCCCAGCCACCTGCCGGACGAGGCGTGGCCGTCGTTCGTCCACCACCCGGCCGACGGCGGCGGCGTCTACGGGCTGCTGACCCCGGGCGAGGGCGTCAAGGTCGGCTTCCACGGCACCGGGCCCGTCGTCGACCCGGATCACCGCGACCGGAGCCCGGTGGCGGCCGAAGTGGAACGGCTGCAGGCGTACGTCGCACGGTTCGTGCCGGGGGTGGACGCGTCACGGCCGAGCCTCATCAGCTGCCTGTACGACAACTCCCCCACCGAGGACTTCGTGCTCGACCGGCGCGGGCCCGTCACCGTCGCGACCGGCTCGTCCGGGCACGGGTTCAAGTTCGCCCCGCTGGTCGGCGAGATGCTCGCGGACCTGGCGACGGGCGGGGAACCGTACCCCCGCTTCGCACTCTGACCCGGTGCGGGTCCGCTCGGGGTCAGACCTGCTCGGAGCCGGCACGCTCGGGGTCCGGCGCCGCGTCCTGTCGTCGGTCCTGCACGAGCTCCTTCGTGCGGAAGAGCCGCAGCGCCGTCACCAGGACCAGGCCGCCGAGGACGTTGAACAGCAGCGTGTAGCCGAACCAGCCCAACCACTGCCCGTACGTGATCTGCTCGCCGGACTGGATCGCGCCGAAGACGAGCAGCGAGTCGAGGATCGAGTGGAAGAGCTGCAGACCGGCCAGCAGGAACCCACCCGCGACCGCGGCGACGAGCTTCGCCGGATCAGAGTCGGTGCCCTGCTGCATCCGGCCCATCAGCGTGATCGTGCTGCCACCGAGCACGGCGAGCACGATGCTCTGCAGGCCGAACGGTGCGTCGATGAAGTGGTGTGCGGACTCGGCGAGGGTCGCGTGCCACTCCGGGAAGGCCTGCACGAGGAGCCACATGAACACCCACCCGCCGACGAGGTTGGCGACGAGTGTCCCGCCCCAGAGCTTCAGCAGCTGCAGGGGTGTGCCTTCCTTGGCCACCACCGCCGCCACCGGCATGAGGAAGTTCTCGGTGAAGAGCTCGCTGTGCGCCAGGTGCAGTGCGATGAAGCCGATGCCGAAAGCCAGTCCCGCCAGCAGGTGACTGTCCGTCTCGGTGAGGACCGCGAGGAACGCCATCACGCCGAGCCCCACCTCCAGTCCGCCGAAGAACCCGGTCACCAGCACGACCCGGGTGGTGCGGTGGAGCCGTTCCGCGCCCTCCTCGACGGTGGCGTCGAAGGACTCCACCAGTTCGTCCTCGGCAGGGGCGTCGGTGGAGCCGATCTCGCGTCGGCGGTCGTCGGTCATGGCGGGGACGCTACACAGCCGGGGTCACCTCGGTGCCGGACTGTCGGAGCACTGTCCCGGTCACGCGCCGCCGGTAGCGTGATGGGATGCGCGTCGTCATCGCACCGGACTCGTTCAAGGGCACGGCCACCGCGTCCGGGATCAGCGCGGCCATCGCGGACGGTTGGCACCGTGGACGTCCGGACGACGAACTCGTCCTCGTCCCGATGGCCGACGGTGGCGAGGGCACACTCGACGCCTTCGCCGCCGCGGTCCCCGGCAGCGTCCGCGTCCCGGTGACCGTCACCGGTCCGGACGACCGACCGGTACGCACGGCGTGGCTGCGCCTGCCTGACGGTCGCGCGGTGGTCGAACTCGCCGGAACGAGTGGACTCCCGCTCCTGTCCGAGCCACGACCGGACAGCGCACACACGACGGGGTTCGGGCAGGCGGTCGCCGCGGCCCTCGACGCCGGGGTGACCGGACTCCTGCTCGGCATCGGCGGCAGCGGGTCCACGGACGGCGGCGTCGGTGCGCTCCAGGCCCTGGGACTCGGGGTCACGGCGCCGATGGGCGTGACCGGCGGGGCGCTGCTCGACCACGTGCCTCCCGTCGACGTGACCGGGCTGCGACCGCTCCCGCCGCTCGGGGTGGTCGTGCTGAGCGACGTGACGTCACCGCTGCTCGGTGAGGACGGCGCCGCGGCGGTGTTCGGACCGCAGAAGGGCGTGACGCCGGAGCGGATCGCCGTGCACGAGGCGCGGCTCGAGCGTTGGGCGGGCTGCTTCCCGGACATCGACCCGATGACGCCCGGAGCCGGGGCGGCCGGCGGCGCGGGGTTCGGGCTGCTCACCTGGGGCGCGACGATCGGCAGCGGGGCGGCGACGGTGGCAGAGGTCGTCGGTCTCGCCGGAGCCGTGGCCGGGGCGGACCTGGTCGTGACGGGTGAGGGGCGCTTCGACGGGCAGAGCGGTGTCGGCAAGGCGCCCGGGGTCGTCCTGGCCCTCGCCGCAGGACTCGGGAAGCCGGTGATGCTCGTCGCCGGCGAGGTCGCGGCACCCGTCGACGCCTTCGCGGGTGCGGCCTCGCTCACGGTCATCGCGACGCAGACGACCGGCGAACCGGGCGACGCCCGACGGGACCCGCTCCGGTTCGCCGCCGTCGCGGGAGCCCGGTTGGCGTCCCGCTCCTGACGTGCGGCTGGACGCACTGTGGTCGCACCTGTCGGACGCTGGGGAGCGGTTCAGGGCAACCACGGTAGCCAAGGCACCATGAAACGACGCGTCCCCGCAGCCGTCGCCGTCGTGACCGCCGGGTTGCTCACCCTGTCGGCGTGCAGTGCGGGTGGGAGCACGCGCGTGTCGGCGGCGGACGCCGCAGTGGACTTCACGTCCGCGCTCGCGGACCACCGGGGTGACCGGGCGTGCCGACTCCTCGTCCCCGACGCACGGGACGCGGTCGAGAGCGAGACGCACCGGGACTGCGCGGGCGGGGTGCTGGAACTCGACCTGCCGACCCGGGGCGCGGCGCACACCGAGGTGGTCACGCAGACCGAGGTCTCCGGACGCGCGGCGATCGTCCGTGGCGACGGGGACGGCTCCGCGCTGTTCCTGGCACGCTCCGGGTCCTCCTGGCTCGTCCGCGCCGCCGGGTGCACGGCGGTCGCCGACGCGCCCTTCGACTGCGTCCTGGACGGGAGCTGACGTGCGCGGGGTCTTCATCGGGTACCTGGTGCTCATCGTCGCCGGGCTCGCGTACTTCTTCGTCATCGCGGCGCTCGGACGGTGACCGGCGTGCGACGGTTCCTCCGGGAGAACTCCCTGGGCCTGTTCTTCGGGGGGATCTTCCTCGCGGCGTTGGTCGGGCAGTCGTTCGCGGGGTGGGCGGTGTTCAACGACACGCAGACCGCGGACGGGCTCGTCCCGATCGGGTACCTCGAGTACGTGACCTCGTCGAGCTTCGCCGCTGACGTCGCCGAGAACTGGCAGTCGGAGTACCTGCAGTTCGTGCTCTACATCTGGGCGACGGTCTGGTTCGTCCAGCTCGGTTCCCCCGAGTCGAAGGAGCTGCAGCAGGTCGGTCCGGAGTCCGACGAGGACCAGGAGGTCGGCCGGTCCGCCGGTCCCTGGTCGCCGCGGTGGGCCGGTGCCGGAGGGTTCCGGCAGGTGGTGTTCTCGCACTCCCTGCTGGTGGTGATGGGCGGCATCTTCCTGCTGTCCTGGGCAGCGCAGTCCGCGGCTGGCGTCGTGGCGTTCGACGAGCAACGCCTGCTCGACCTGGAGGCGCCGGTCACCTGGGCCCGGTACGTCCTCAGCTCGGACTTCTGGAACCGGACGTTGCAGAACTGGCAGTCCGAGTTCCTGGCGGTCGGCAGCATGGCCGTCCTGGGGGTGCACCTCCGCCAGCGCGGGTCTCCGGAGTCGAAGCCGGTCGGTGCCGCGGACGACGACACGGGGGCCGAGGGCTGACGCGACGTCCGGTGGACCGCTAGCCGAGGCTGCTCCGACGGCGGCGCACCACCGCCACGGCCGCGGTGATCGCTGCACCGAGGGCGATCAGCGCACCGGCGACGAGGCCCCAGCGCACCGGGTCCACGTCGGAACCCGTCCAGGCCAGACCGTCCCAGTTGCCGGGCTCCGCCGGCGCGCGTCCGGCGTCGGCAGCCGGTCGGGCGAGGACGCGGAAGGGGGCGCTCACCGTGACGTCGGACGTCGCGCCGATGGCCTCCACCCGGTGGGTGCCCGGTCGCGCTGCGGACGGCACCGTGAAGGTCCCGCTGAGCACACCGTCGGCGTTCGCGGTCGCGGTCCCCAGGCCGATCGGGGCGCTGTGCAGGGTCAGGGCGACCCGCTCGTTCGGCGCGAACCCGCTGCCCGAGTAGCCGACCACGGTGCCCTCGGTGCCGGCGTCGGCGAGGAGCCGGAACGCCGGTGCCCACGACCCGTGGCCGCCGCCGTTCCCGCCGCCGTTCCCGCCGCCGTTCCCGCCGCCGTTCCCGCCGCCGTTCCCGCCGCCGTTCCCGCCGCCGTTCCCGCCGCCGTTCCCGCTGCCGTTGCCGTTGCCGTTGCCGTTGCCGGGGACGACCACCTGGAACGTCGCACTGGCCGGGGTCTCCGACCGGTCACCGAGGGCCGACACCGTGTGGGTGCCCGTCGTCGTCGGCGCGGTCACGTCGAAGGCGAGGGCCCCCGCCGCGTCCGCCGTCACCGTCAACGGCACGGCAGTGCCGTCCACGCTGACCGCGACCTGCTCGCCGGGCTCGAACCCGGTCCCGGAGACGTGCACCGAGCCTCCCGGCCGGACGCCCGCACCCGCTGAGGTGTTGAGCGCCGTGTGCCAGACCGGTGCCGCGGCGATCGTGACCGGCGTCCGCACAGCCGCGCTGCCGGTCCCGTCATCCACGGTGACCACCGCGGTACGGGCACCGGCGTCGACGTAGGTGTGCTTCCCGGTGACGGTCGCGGTGCCGTCGGTGACCGTCACCGTCGCGTCCTCGAGCGGCGTGCCGTCGCCCCAGTTCACGGTCGCGGTGGTCCCGGTGCCGACGTGGCCACCGGTGGCGGTCGCGAGGGTGCCCGCGACCTCCTTCCCGGCGGTGCCGGTCAGGGTCGCACCGGCGGTCGCCGCGAGCGGCGCCGTGGCGACACGGGTGCCGTTCGTCGCGATCGCGAACACGTGGATGCGTCCGGCGCCGGACGGCGTCCCCTCTTGCTTCGGGAGGGTGAGCGACACCGCCTGCTTGCCGGCCGGGACCGCGAAGACCGCCGTCGCGAAGACGCCCGCCTTCAGGGTGTCCCTGCCGTTGACGCCGATCGTGCGGTGGTCGCTCGTCGCGACGAGCGTGTTCCCGAACTTCGGTGCGCCGACCGAACCTGCCCAGTCGCCGAAGGCGATCGGGAAGGCGTCGGTGGACCCGTCAGCGTAGGTGATCGTGCCGACGGTCTGCTGATCGTGCTCGTTGGCGGTGCCGATCACGGAGAGCTCCGTGATGCCGTTCCCGGTCGGGACCGGGATGGTCTGCCCATCGCCGGTCGCGTTGTCCGGCTCACCGGGTGCGACGGCCGGCAGGTCGAACGTCAGGTCGGTGCCCGTCACGGCGTTGGCCTGGCCCTGCACGAACCCGTCCGCGGCGAGCGACGACCGCGAGAACCCGCGGCCCCCGAAGTCGCAGTTCGCGGCCTGGCCCGGGTCACCGAGGCAGACGTTGTCGAATGCGCCCTGGAGGCTCGGTGCGGTCCGCGCGACCGTCACCGGGACGTCGGTGCTCGCCTGCTCCGTGCCGGACTGCACGACGACGTGCACCGTGTGCGCGCCGACCGTGTCGAACACGTGCTCACCCGGGACCTCCCAGGCGCCGAGCGCCGACTTCGTCGGCGTCACCGTCTGCGGGCCCTTGCCGTCCTGCCAGTCGACGGTCACCGTGTAGTCGGACGCCTTCGTGCCCGGACCGGTGATCGCGGCGAGGTCCGCGGAGAAGGTCTGACCGACCTCCGCCGTGAGCCCCGGGGTGGGGTTGACCGCGAAGGCACCGGTGGTCGCCGAGCTGTCCGCGAGCAGTTCGAACTCGCCGATGCTCGGGGCCTTGCCGGTGTCCGTGCCGGTGACCGACAGGCGGTACCAGCTGAGGGCTGCGGGGTGGGCGACCGTGAACGGCCGGGTCTGCAGCGGTGCCGAGAAGCCCGCCTTCGCGACCGTCGACAGCGGCACCCACGTGGTGCCGTCGCTGGAGCCCTCGAGCTTCCACGACGTGGGCTGGGTGCCCTTCGCCGCGGTGGTCAGCGTGTACTGGTCGACGGTGACGGGGCCCTGCGCCGACTTCCAGGTGATCGCCGGAGTGGCGGTCTGGAAGGTCGTCGCGGTCATGGACTCGTCGTCGGTCAGTGCGCCGAGTGCGGTGTCGTCGTCACTCGTCGTGGCGCCGAACCCGGGGGTCGTGGCGTCGACGAGCGGCTTCGGTGCCACGGCCGGGGTGTCCAGGCCCTCGGCGCCCTGCGTCTTGCCGGCGCCCCAGTTCGACGCGGTCGACCCCATGGCGAAGTCGAGCGTGCCGCCCTTCGCGACGTCGGCCTGCGAGATGACCGCTCGGTCGAGGGCCTTCCCGTTGAACGAGGCCGACTGCACGTACACGTTCTGCGCGCTGTTGCCCGTCGCGTTCACGTGCAGGTCGCCGCCGTCCAGGTGCACGGTGGCCTTCGAGAAGAGCGGGGAGCCGATCGTGTACTGCCCGGAGCCCTGTGCCAACGGGTAGAGGCCGAGGGCGGAGAACACGAACCACGACGACATCTCGCCGTTGTCCTCGTCACCGGTGTAGCCCTGCCCGATGTCGCTGCCGACGAACAGGCGTCGCATGCTCTCCCGGACGACCTGCTGCGTGAGCGACGGGTCGCCGGCGGCGGCGGCGATGTACGGGATGTGGTGCGAGACCTGGTTGCTCATGCCGAGCTGGCCCATGCGGACCGAGCGTGCCTCGAGCATCTCGTGGATCTGGCCGCCGTAGGAGCCCACGTTCTCGGCGGTCTCCGGGGTGGCGTAGAACTCCTTGAGCTTCGCGATGAGCTGGTCGTCGCCGCCGTAGAGCCCGGCGAGGCCCTGCACGTCGAACGGGGCGTGGAACGCGAAGTTCCAGCCGTCGGTCTCGGTGAAGGCACCGCCCCACTCGGCGGGGTCGAACTCGTCGGCTGCGACCTGGAACGAACCGTCGGCGTCGCGGCCCTGGAAGAACCCGGCGTCCTGGTCGAACAGGTTGACGTAGTCCTTCGCCCGGTCGTTCAGGTAGGCGGCATCGGTCGTCAGCTCGTCGACGCGGTCGGCCGGGGTGGCCGGGTCCTTCGCCAGTGCCTCGGCCATCTCGGCCAGGCCGTGGTCGTTGATGGTGCCCTCGAGACCCCAGGAGACGCTCTCACCGAGCGAGTCCGGGACGTAGCCGAGGAAGGCGGACTGGTCGAGCGCCTTCCGGCCGGCGCCCGAGACGTCGGTGGAGACGGTCGTGGCGTTCTGGAAGCCGGCGTCGAAGGCCTCGAGCGCGGTCTTCGTGTCCACGGCACCGTCGAGGTACGCGGTCGCGAAGGCCACGTCGGAGCTGGTGCCCGTCATGAGGTCTGCGTAGCCGGGCGACGACCAGCGCGGCGTCCATCCACCGTCGCGGTACTGCTGCACGAACCCGTCGACGAGCTCCTGCGCGACGTGCGGGTACAGCATCGAGTACAGCGGCCACACCGTGCGGTAGGTGTCCCAGAACCCGTTGTTGACGTACACCTTGCCGGCCTTCACGACGGCGTTCGTCGTGGTGGCGGTCGCCGAGCCCTTCGGGGCGATGTTCGGGCTGGCGTGTTCCCAGACGGGGGCACCGGCAGTGCCGGTGTTCTCGTGCTGCGAGTTCGGGTAGAGGTTCATCCGGTAGAGCGAGCCGTAGAGCGCCTGCAGCTGCGAGTCGCTCGCCGCGGACTGCGGCACGGTGACGACACCGAGTCGGTCGTTCCACGCAGACGCAGCGGCCTGCTGGACCTGGCCGAACGACTTGCCGGTCAGCTCGAGGTCGGCGTTGTGCCGGGCCTGGGCGAGCGAGATGAACGAGGTGGTGAGCCGGAGTTCGACGACGTGGTCGCCGGTCAGGCCGGAGAACGACGCGTACCGGGCGCTCGAACGGTTGCCCGCTGCCGTGCCGGTGCTGGACGGGTCGTGGTCGAACGTGCCGGCGAAGAACATCCGGGTGGCGCCGACGGACAGGCCGGAGCCGCCCTGGGTCCAGCCACTGACCGTCCCGTCCGGGTTCATCGTGATCGAGGTCTGCTCGTCCGAGCCGACGTTGTCGATCACGACGCTGCCGCTCGACGCCGGGAAGGCGAAGCGGAGGACGGCGCCGTGGTCGGACGGCGTGACCTCGGCCACCACACCGGACTTCGTCTTCACGGAGTACAGGTCCGGGCGGGCGACCTCGTCGTTGTGGTCGAACGCGAGCGCACGGGCACCGAGCGAGGCGTCCGGGTTCGTGCCCGAGGTCGACGGCATGATCGCGAGCTGGTTGCGGTCACCCATCCACGGGCTCGGCTCGTGCGAGATGCCGATGCCCTGCAGACGCGGCAGGTTGCCCGAGTCGTTGTCGGACTGCCACGAGTACTCCCACGACTGGCTCGACGCGTCGGTCATCGGGGTCCAGAAGTTGAACCCGTTCGGGACGGCCGCCGCCGGGATGTTGTTGCCGCGTGAGAAACCGCCGGACGAGTTCGTGCCGCGGCGGGTGTCGACGTAGTTCGTCAGGCTCGCACCGTCGATGCGCTCGGCCTGCGGGTCGATCCGGATGTCGTCGACCCACCCCTGGAACTTCGTCGCGGCGCTGGTGCCCGCGGCGTCGTCGTCGTAGGTGAAGAGGACCTTCTTCACGGTCTTGCCGGCGAGGGCGCCGAGCGGGACCCGGATCGAGTTCCACTGGTCGACGAAGAAGACCTTGCCGTGGCCGAGCGCCTTCGCCGAGACGCGGTTGCCGTTCTCGTCCACGACCTGCGGGGAAGCGGAGACGAGCGAGCCGTCGGAGAGCTGCAGGTCGACCGCGGCGTAGGTCGCCGGGTAGGTCGTGTCGCCGCCGAGCTCCGGGAAGAGCTTGTAGCTGAGCTCGCTGTCCGTCGTGATCGGCAACGAGACGTCGTCGTAGAGGACGTTCGTCGCGCTCGCCTCGCCGGTACCGACGTGGGCACCCGAGTAGCGGAGCGCCTTGGTGCCGCTGAAGCCCACGGTGGAGCGGATGTTCAGCCCGGAGACGGGGCCGTTCCCGACCTGCGTGACCATCGGGCTGGGCGGCGCCGGGGTGGTGGACCCGTCGGAGATGCTCCAGTCGGCGAGCTGCGTGATGCCCTCGCCGCTGTTCTCGGTGATGCGCAGGCGGTACTGGCCGTACGAGCCGGGCGTCGCCGCGGTGTAGTCGTTCGTCTTCCCGCGGCCGCTGAAGGACTGCGCCGACTGCGTGTCGACCGTCGTCCACGTGCTGCCGTCGGTCGAGCCCTCGAGGGTCCACGCCTTCGGGTCGCGACCGGGTGCGTCGTTGGCGCTCGTGAGCGAGTACTTCCGGAGCGTCTCGGCCTGGTCAAGCCGGTAGGTGATGACACCGGTGTTCTTGAACGAGAGCCACTTCGACCCGGGGTTCCCGTCGGCCAGACTCGCGGCGACCTCGTTCGGCGGGTTCTCCGCGTCGGCCGTCACCGCCGTGACGTGGCCGAGGAGGCTGCCGACGGGCAGCGTCGACCCGGTGACCGTCGTCGACGGGGTGAGCGGGGTGTTCGCGAGGGGCTGCGTCTCACCGCCCTCGAACGAGGTGGTGAAGGGGCCGGACGCCGCGTGCGCCGGGACCGCTCCGAGGAGTGCGCCGGACGAGGCGATCGCCGCGCCGAGGACGATCGCGGTGACGCGGGTCCCGAGCCCGCCGATTGTTCCGCGGATCTGCTGCATGGTCCGGCCGCGCCGGGAACCGTATGACGACATCGTCACCTTTCGGGGTTGGGGAGAGGTGACGCCGCGTCGACCATGACAGCGTTGTCACACTGGGCGTTTCTATCCGTTCGGTGTGAGTCGTGTCAAGGACCACTCATGAAAGCGGACAACCGTACGATGACCGGGTGAGCACCGAGCGACCGACGCTGCGCGCCGTGGCCGAGCGGTCCGGCGTCAGCATGAAGACGGTCTCGCGGGTGGTGAACGGCGAGCGCTACGTCGCCGCGGACACCGCCGAGCGGGTGCTCGCGGCCGCCGCCGAACTGGGCTTCCGCCCGAACACCCTGGCGCGCGAGCTGCGTGCGGGTGGACGCTCGGCGACGGTCGGACTCGTCACCGGCGACGTGGCGAACCCGTTCTACTCGAGGATCGCCCGCGGAGCCGAGCACGCACTCCGGGCGCCCGGACTCAGCCTGCTGTCCGCGTCGACCGACGAGGACGCCGACCGGGAACGGACACTGGTGGCACAACTCGTCGAACGGCGGGTCGGGGGTCTGCTCGTGGTCTCCGCCGACGACGACCACTCCCTGCTCGCGCGCGAACGGGCGCTCGGGACGCCGGTCGTGTTCCTCGACCGGTCCCCCACGGACGTCGACGTCGACTCGGTGGTCCTCGACAACGCCGGCGGCGTGCGATCCGCCGTCGAACACCTGCTCGAACGCGGCCACCGGCGGATCGGTCTCATCGGTGACCTCAGCCGACTCTCGACCCATCGCGCGCGGGTCGAGGCGTTCGGTGAGGCGATGCGCGACGCCGGGGTCGACGACTGGGAACGCTGGGTCCGCAGCGACTCCCACGACCTCGACGAGGCGTCCCGGTCCGCGGTGAGCCTCGTCGAGAGCCCTGAACCCCCGACCGCCGTCGTGACGACGAACAACCGCATCACGACCGGAGCCCTGCGGGCGTACGCCGACCGCCCGGACCGGCCGGCCCTGGTCGGGTTCGACGACTTCGAGCTCGCCGACGTGCTCGGCATCAGTGTCATCGCGCACGAACCGGAGGCGATGGGTCGTGTCGGGGCCGGAGAGCTCCTCGCCCGCATCGCCGGGGACGACGGTCCCCCACGGCACCACGTCCTCCCGGTCCGGCTCGTCGTCCGGGCGTCGAGCAGCACGCCGCGCTGACCGCACCCCGTGCGAGCACCGGCGCGGCAGTACGCCACGCCTGCCCGGGCAACCCGAAGGGTGTCCCAGCCGTACCTGTCACCTGTCGCACAACCGGAGCAGGATCGACGGTGGGCCGCACCCGGCCCGCAACCCACCCCACGAGGAGACCCTTGCGCACCGTCAACGCGTACGCGGCACCGTCCGCGACCGAACCGCTCGTCAAGACCACCATCGAGCGCCGCGACCTCCTGCCCGGCGACGTCATGATCGACATCGCCTACGCCGGCATCTGCCACTCCGACATCCACACCGTCCGCGGCGAGTGGGGCCCCATCCAGTACCCGCAGGTCGTCGGCCACGAGATCGTCGGTCACGTCACCGAGGTCGGTTCGGACGTCACGAAGTACGCCGTCGGCGACCTGGTCGGCGTCGGCTGCATGGTCAACTCCTGCGGCGAGTGCGAGCAGTGCCTCGTCGGCCAGGAGCAGTACTGCTTGAAGGGCAACACCGGGACCTACGCATCCGTCGACCGCGCCGACGGCACGATCACCCAGGGCGGCTACTCCCAGGCCGTCGTCGTCGACCAGGACTTCGTCCTCCGCATCCCGGAGTCGCTCGACATCGAGAAGGTCGCCCCGCTGCTCTGCGCCGGCATCACGCTGTACTCGCCGCTGCACCACTGGAACGCCGGCCCCGGCATGCAGGTCGCGATCGTCGGCCTCGGCGGCCTCGGTCACATGGGCGTCAAGATCGCCGCGGCGCTCGGCGCCGAGGTCACCGTCCTGTCGCAGACCACCTCGAAGCAGGCGGACTCGCTGAAGTTCGGTGCGAAGGCCCACTACGCGACGAAGGACCCGGAGACGTTCGAGAAGCTCAAGGGGTCGTTCGACCTCATCATCAACACCGTCTCGGCGACGATCGACATGGGCGCGCACCTCAGCCTGCTCAAGGTCGACGGCACGATGGTGAACGTGGGCGCCCCGTCCGAGCCGCTCCAGGTCCCCGCGTTCGCGCTCCTGCCGGGCCGCCGCAGCTGGGCGGGCTCGTCCATCGGTGGCATCCGCGAGACCCAGGAGATGCTCGACTTCTGTGCCGAGCACGGCATCCTGCCGGAGACCGAGCTCATCAGCGCCGACCAGGTCAACGAGGCCTACGAGCGCGTCCTCTCCTCGGACGTCCGCTACCGCTTCGTCATCGACGCCGCGACGCTCGCGTAACGACCCGCGCCGTCGTCGTCCCGCACGTCGACGGCCGGTCCGCACCGGAACGGGAGGCCCGTCACCAGCTGGTGACGGGCCTCCCGTTCCGTCGTCCACCCGGCTTCACCTCGCCGTCCGCCGATCCGGCCGCGAACCTGACCGCGACCTCGACATCCGCGTGCCATGGTCCGCGGAGCGCCGTCCCGCGACCACACCGCGCCGGACGGCTCGCGTCCGACCGCCGACCGGAGGATGGTGGGGCCATGACCAATCCGGAGACCTCGGCGCCCACCGGTGCCATCGTCGCCGTGTCGGGCAACGACACCGGTGGCGCCATCCAGGACCTCGCCGGCATGTACGCCGGCCGGTCCTGGTACTCATCTCCCGTCGACCGCGACTACTGGTACAAGTACGTCGGCGTCGGTGACGACCGGATGAGCATCCGCCGGTCCCAGATGCACGGGTACCTGCGCGGCGACGTCGCCGTCGAGGGTGAGGTCGTCGTCCAGTGGATCGACGCCGGCCGGGCGCGCGTGGACGTCGGCCGCGACGAGGTCAGGATGGAGCCCGGCGTCCCCGCGTTGTTCCCGATCGAACGCCGGTTCGAGATGGAGTACGAGGACTGGGACCAGCGACTGGTCCACCTCGACCGCGACCTGGTGCTCGACGTGGCCGCCGAGCGGTACCTGGTCGACGGCACGCTCGACTTCGACCGCTCCACCCCACCCACCGGTGCCGCCGTCGAGGCTTGGCGCCGCTCGGTCGCCGGCGCCGTCCGGGCACTCCGCACCGAGGGCTCCTCGTCGCTGGCATGGCACGAGGCGCAGCGCGAGGTCGTCCGGTCCCTGTTCGGCCTGTACCAGTTCCACGGCGAAGCCCAACCGGACGGCTACGGCGAGCGCCGCAACGCCCGGCTCCGGGCTGCGGTGGAGTTCCTGCACGAGCACGCCGGGGAACCGCTGAGCGTGTCGGACATCGCCCGTGCCGCCGACCTCAGTGTCCGTGCCCTGCAGGAGTCGTTCCAGCGGACGCTCGACCGCACGCCGATGAACTACCTCCGCGAGGTCCGGCTGCGCCAGGTCCACGACGACCTGGTGGCCGCCGAGCCGGGAACTGCGTCGGTGGCGGACATCGCCTCACGCTGGGGCTTCACGCACATGGGACGGTTCTCGGGCGAGTACCTGCGGCGATTCGGCGAGTACCCGCGGCAGACGCTGCGGAAGTGAGAGACCACGCGTCCGGGTCCCGGGTCGGCCCGGGTCCGGCGTTCAGCCGACCTCGTCGCCCGTCGGCAGGGCGGTGCACCAGTCGATCGCGGTCCCGGCCAGCGAAGCCTGGAGTGCACCCGACGTGGTGTCCACGACGCTGACCAGCGCGCCGTCGGCGGAACGCGTCGCCACCGCGGCGAACTGGCCGTTCGGTGAGGGACAGACCGCGGTGACGCTCGCGTCGTCGGGGATGGTCAGCGCCAGCCGGGAGGCCCGTGCCCCGTCCACCCGCACGATGCGGGCCGCCAGGGTGCCGTCGTCGCGGGTCGAGCCGACGAGCCGCAGGTACCGCCCCTCGGCGAGCGGCGCGATGCGTCCGAGGTAGGGCTGATCGGTGCTCGCCGTCGGGGTGGGCAGCGGGGTCCGGTCGCCGTCCGTGAGGTCGAGCTGCACGATCCCGGTGCCGGTCTCGACGACCGCGGTCGTGCCGGAGCCGACGAAGCCGTGCAGGTACGTCGCGGAGCCCAGCCGGACGGCTTCGTTGCGGCCGCCCATGTCGACGAGCACCAGGTCGTCGGCGCCCGTCCGGACGAGGGCGCTCTCGGTGCGCGGCACGTAGGCCCACTGGGCGACCGAGAGCGGTGTCGCCCCGACCGCCGGTCGGCCGTCCGGCCCGACCGGCTCCGGTTGGTGCGTGCCCGTCAGGTCGACGTCGTACAGGCCGACGTCCTCGGACCGACCGGAGGACGTGTCCGCGTAGACGAACCCGAACGAGGCGCCGTCGTCGGCTGCGTGCAGGGCCTTCGCCGTCCCGACCGGGCTCGGCATCGACAGCCGTTCGACGGGGACCGCGGGGTCCTGGACGCCACCGGCGAGCGGCACGATGTCGATCGCCGAGTGGCCCGACGTGTCGTTCCGGAGCACGACCAGGGACCGGGCGAGGACCGCGTACTCCGCGATCCCCGACGCGCGGTACACGGTGCGGGTGCCGGCGGCGCCGAGGTCGCGGCGGATGATCCGGTCCGGGTCGCCGTTCCCGCCGGGCAGCACGGCGAGGACGTCGGTGCTGCCGGTGCGGATCGTGGTGCGGAGCTCCGAGGCGGCCGCCTGCCCCGGGGCGCGGACGCCGCGGACCGTCAGCGTGTAGTCGCGGTCGTACCCGAGCGGGCCGGCGAACTCCACGGCGACCGTGTTGCCGCTCGAGGTGACCGAGAACGGTGCCGCGGGACTGACGCGGACCGCCGACGCCGGGACCCGCTGCACGGCCTGGTTCGCGGTGAGGATCACGCGCTGGGCGGGCCGGGTGACCAGGTCGCCGGCGTCGTACGACACCGACCGCAGCC
Source organism: Curtobacterium sp. MCPF17_031 (assembly GCF_003234035.1). Taxonomy (NCBI): domain Bacteria; kingdom Bacillati; phylum Actinomycetota; class Actinomycetes; order Micrococcales; family Microbacteriaceae; genus Curtobacterium; species Curtobacterium sp. MCPF17_031. The sequence goes on from NZ_QKSG01000007.1 coordinate 156,461, forward strand.
GGGGGCCCTGCTGCGAACCGACCACGGCGGCGAGCGCGGCGACGACGGCCAGGACGACCACCACGGCCAGGAACCGACGGCGGAAGCGGTGGGTGACCGGACGTCGCGGGCGGACGGCACCCGGCTCGGCGTCAGTACTCATACGGGTCCGAGGGCTGGCCGACACGGGTGACCGTCGCGGCGCGGATGACGAGCCGGGCGTCCGAGGACGTGTCCGGGTTCGCGGCGAGGGCGCCCTCGACCCGGACCCACTGGTTCTCCGGCGGTGGTGCGCCGTCGGTCGTGACGCCGATACCGACGGGCTGGGCGTCGACCGCGCAGCAGCTGACGACGAACCGGGTCAGCGTGAACGTGCCGTCCGAGCCGGGCACGACGAAGCCGGTGAGGGTGAGTTCGCGGCCGACGAGCGCCGTCGTGTCGGTGCTCTGCCGGATGAGCGCTGCCCAGTCCTTCACGCCGTAGCCCGAGGTGTCGACCGACTCGCTGCCGAGGAGCGACACCGGCGCCCCGGCACCCGTCGCGTCGGACAGCGAGGCCGACCCCACGCTCCGCTGCTGCGCGGTCCGCGCGGAGAGGGTCGTCGGAGGCAGGACGAGCATCGCGACGACGGTGCCGATCGTGACGAGCGCCGCGACCGAGCCGAGGACGACGTGCAGGAGGCGACCACCGCCTCCCGGCCGGGGTTCCGGGTCCCCGTCGTGGGCGTGGCCGCCGTGGCGGGCGACCACGACGAGGCCGGCGACCGATGCGGGCACCGCGACGGCCGCGAGCACCAGCGTGAAGACGGCGTACCGGGGGTTGATGTAGAGGTCGAGGTGGTCGGCGAGCCCCAGCCAGAGCGTGCCGAGGGCGACGGCCAGGACGGACCCGAGGCCGAGCAGTGCCCGCCGCGTCGCGGTGCGGTCCGCGTGACTGGCGGCGGCACCGTGCTCGTGCCCGGCCGGGCTGCGGTCAGACGAGGACATTCATCACCAACCCGACGGTCGCGGCGAACAGGACGCAGACGACGGCGAGCAGCACCAGGAAGCGCGCGCGGAACGTCGTGCGGAGCAGGGCGATCATCTTCACGTCGATGATCGGCCCGATGATCAGGAAGGCGGTGATCGACCCGGGCAGGAACGTCGACGCGAAGGACAGCGCGAAGAAGGCGTCGACGTTCGAGCAGAGCGACACCGTCATCGCCAGGAGCATCATCGCGAGCACCGACAGCACCGGGTTCGACCCGACCGCGACCAGGGCGCTCCGCGGCACCGCGACCTGGATCGCCGCGGCCAGCCCGGCGCCGACGAACAGGGCCGGCATCATCGTCGCGGTCTCGCCCCCGAAGTGCGACGCGCTCTCACGCCACCGGTCGCGGACCGGCGGGGCGCCGACGGCCGCGCGGCAGCGGGCCTCGAAGGCGGGCAGGAGCAGGTCCGCCGGGCGGCGGTGCGCGGCGACGATCCACCCGACCAGGTTCGCGACGACGAACCCGCCGACGATCCGCGCGGGCAGGATCCACCCCGACCAGCCGAACGCCTGGGCGGTGCTGATGATGACGAGCGGGTTGAGGATCGGTGCGGCGACGAGGAACGTGACCGCCTCGGCCGGGGTGAACCCGCGGAGCATGAGCCCGCGGGCCAGCGGGACGTTGCCGCACTCGCAGACCGGGAACAGCATGCCGATCAGCGAGATGACCGCACGCCGGGGCATCGGCCGCGTCGGCAGGATCCGTTCGAGGACCCCGTGCGGGACCCAGACCTCGACGACGATCGACAGCACGATGCCCAGGACCACGAACGGCAGCGACTCGACCACGACGCTGATCGCGAGCGTCAGGAAGTCCTGCACCACGTCGGGCAGGCCGGCCGTCCCGACGGCCGGCGAGAGCACGCGGACGGCGAGGAGCGCCACGACGGCGGCGAGGACCAGACCGGGGCCGGTCAGGCTGCGCGGGCGCGTCGTGACGGGGCGGGCGGGGGTGCTCGTCACCCGGACAGGATAAGGGGCGTCCGCGCCACCGACCTGGAGGCTCGTCCTGCCCCCGGCGGGTCGGCGCCGGTCCGGCAGGCCGGGGCCGGTCCTGCAGGCCGGGGCCGGTCCGGCAGGCCGGGGCCGGTCCTGCAGGCCGGGGCCGGTCCGGCAGGCCGGGGCCGGTCCTCCGCTGATCAGCCCTCCCGGTCAGGGACTCCGCCGGTCAGGCCTCCCCCGGTCCGGCTTTCCCCGGTCAGACCCGGGCGACTCCGTCGACGTGTCGGTCGAGGACGTCGATGGCCCAGTCACCGGATTCGTCCGGCGCGAGCCGGGCGACGTGCATCGCGAGGCCGTCGAGCAGCGCGTGCAGTCGGCAGGCCTCGTACTCGCGGTCGGCTTCGGGCACCCCGAGTACGCCGAGGACGCGTTCGCACCACTCGCGCATCTCGACGACGACGCGGTCGAGCGTCGGCCGGAGCTCGGGGTCCGTCAGCGCCGCGTTCCCGAGGGCCAGGTACACGTCGAGCTCGATCACGCGCTCGACGTCGAGGGGCAACAGCTCGACGAGGACGGCCCGCACCCACTCGCGGGGCGGCAGGTCCGTGGGGATCGCCTCGATGCGCTCCCTGGTCCGGTCGAACACCGAGGCGATCGCGTGCTCCCGGACGCTCGCCTGGGTCGGGAACGCGTAGCGGACGGTGCTCGGGGGCAGTCCGGCCTCGGCGGCGACGTTCCGGACGGACAGGGCGCCGAGGCCGTCCCGGGCGAGGACCCGACAAGCGGCCGCGGACACGGCGCGACGGCGTTCCTCGAGGTCGATGCTGCGCGACATGCACTCATGCTCGCACGCTCGTACGACTTCGTGCTAGAACTGGGCGTCAGCAAGTCGCACAGTCGTACGACTTCGGATCGGAGGAACTCCATGGCATGGGTCGTCCTGGTGCTGTCGGGCGTGCTCGAGGCCGTCTGGGCCACCGCGCTCGGGGCGTCGAACGGGTTCAAACGGGTGGTGCCGACGATCGTCTTCGTCGCCGGCATGGGCCTGAGCATGGTCGGGCTCGCGTTCGCCATGAAGGAGATCCCGGTCGGCACCGCCTACGCGGTGTGGGTGGGGATCGGCGCTTCGCTGACGGTCGTCGTCGCGGTCCTGCGCAAGCAGGAGGCCGCGTCGCTCGCCCGCATCGGCCTGGTCCTCGGTCTGGTCGCGTGCGTCGTCGGACTCAAGGTGGTCAGCTGATGCCCTGGGTCGTGCTGTTCGTCAGCGCCGCGTTCGAGACCGTCTGGGCCACCGCACTCGGGGCCAGCGACGGCTTCACCCGCCCGGGGCCGACGCTCGTCTTCGCCGTCACCATCGTGCTGAGCCTGGGTGCGTTCGGGTACGTGGTCAAGCGCATCCCGATCAGCACCGCGTACGCCGTCTGGACCGGCACCGGAGCGGCGCTCACGGTGCTCTGGGGCATGGCGACCGGTGCGGAGCCGGTCACGTTGCTCCGCCTGCTGTTCATCGCCGGCATCGTCGGCTGCGTCGTCGGCCTCAAGCTCGTGCCCGCGCGCCCCGCACGCCCCGCACGTCCCGCCGGCCCTCGGGACGTCCGGCGCTGACCCGCGCGGCTTCCGGGACGTCCGGCGCTGACCCGCACGGCTGCGGGACGCGAAAGCGACAGATCGCCGCGAATGCTTCGCGGCGATCTGTCGCTTTCGCGGAGGCAACGAGGGCACCGGGACGGTCGTGACCGGTAGCGAGCCTCCCGTCCGCCAGGTGGTCACCGGACCGGTCAGACGGACGCGCCGGTCCACTCGTCGACAGCAGCCACGTGGTCGGCACCGGCCGTGCCGGACGCCCGTGCAGCGGCGACGCGCTCCAGGTGCGTCGGCGGGTTCGACGGCACGTGCTCGGGCCGATCGGACTCGTTGATGCGGCGGAGCTCCGGGACGATGTCCTCGGCCAGGATGTCGATCTGCTCGAGCACCGTCTTGAGCGGCAGGCCGGCGTGGTCGATGAGGAACAGCTGGCGCTGGTAGTGCCCGACGTGGTCCTTCATCGTGGCGTACCGGTCGATGACCTGCTGCGGCGACCCGACGGTGAGCGGGGTCTGGGTGGTGAATTCCTCCATCGACGGGCCATGTCCGTAGACCGGGGCGTTGTCGAAGTACGGACGGAACTCGTCGACTGCGTCCTGCGAGTTCTTCCGCGCGAAGAACTGTCCACCGAGGCCGACGATCGCCTGGTCAGCACGCCCGTGTCCGTGGTGTTCGTAGCGCTGTCGGTACAGCCCGACCATCTGCTCGGTGTGCTGGATCGGCCAGAAGATGTTGTTGTGGAAGAACCCGTCGCCGTAGTAGGCGGCCTGTTCCGCGATCTCGGGCGTGCGGATCGACCCGTGCCAGACGAAGGGGGCGACGCCGTCGAGCGGGCGCGGGGTCGAGGTGAAGCCCTGCAGCGGCGTGCGGAACTGCCCCTGCCAGTTGACGACCTCGTTCTCCCAGAGCTGGCGGATCAGTGCGTAGTTCTCGACCGCCAGGTTCAGGCCCTGCCGGATGTCCTTGCCGAACCACGGGTAGACCGGGCCGGTGTTGCCGCGGCCCATCATCAGGTCCATGCGTCCGCCCGAGATGACCTGGAGCATCGCGTACTCCTCGGCGATGCGCACCGGGTCGTTCGTGGTGACGAGGGTCGTCGACGTCGAGAGGGTGATGTCCTTCGTGACGCCGGCCAGGTAGCCGAGCATGGTCGTGGGGCTCGAGGCGACGAACGGCGGGTTGTGGTGCTCGCCGGTCGCGAAGACGTCGAGGCCGGCCTGGTCCGCGTGCTGCGCGATCGTCAGGATGTCCCGGACGCGCTGGGTGTCGTCGGGCGTGGTCCCGGTGGTGGGGTCGGTGGTGACGTCGCTGACCGTGAAGATCCCGAACTGCATGATGTGCCGCCTCGTCTGTCGCTGACTCGTCGCTGTTCTATGCGTTTGCATCGAACTGACGAGTACAACGTAGCGCAGGCGGGAGCATTCCCGCCACTGCCACCGCCCTCGGTCAGATGCGGACGGGAGGCGCGTCCGCGCTGGTCGTCGGCGGCACGTGGTGCATGCCGTCGGCCAACCACACCGCCGTGATCACCGCCAGGACGCTGGCGGACGAGGCCAGCCGACCCGCCAGCAGCATCGCGCCGTGCTCTCCGTCACCCAGGGTCCCGACCAGCAGCGCGACGACACCGACCGCCAACGCGGCGGCCACGGCGACGAGCAGCACGACCGTCACCGCGCGTCGCGGTCCCCGGCGTCCGTCGCGGTCGCCCCGCGCGCCGCGGTCCACCTGCGGCCCGACGGCCCGGACGAGCCCGAGCCAGAACAGCGCGACTGCACAGGCGCCGATGATGTCGCTCACCCGGTGCCACCCGTAGACGACGGTCTGGTTCGCGACGAACACCGCGTAGACGGCGCCGACGAGCAGCACCAGCGGCCGGAACCGCCGCGGCGTGACCATCAGCACGGCGAACAGCGCCGCGAGGGCGATCGTCGCGTGACCCGACGGGAACGAGTTCGGCGTCGTCGACTGAGCAATCTCCGGGCGCTCGGCGATACGCTTGAGCAACGTCGAGGTGGCCGCGGACGCGAGCACCACGAAGCCCGCTCCGAGCCCCACGGCGAGCCGCCTGCGTGCGAACGCGACGGCGGCGATCACGACGACCAACAGCAGGATCACCGGCACCGAGATGACGTTGAGTGCGGTGTCCGACCCGAACAGGTCGGACTCGCGGACACCGCCGAGCGCGGCGTCCTCCACCCGCTGCCCCAGCGGCGTCAACACGGCGACCGCGTAGACGGAAGGCACGATCACGAACCCCAGAGCCGCGAGCAGAGCCCACCGGAACCTCCGGGAGACGCTCGGTCCACGCCCCTCGTCGACGGACTCGGGGGCGGTGCGCTCAGGCGTCCGCATCACGGGCATCGTCCTCCTGGGAGTCATGGTGGTCGGCCTCGTCGTCCGTCTGCTGAGCGGGAAGCGATTCGGTCGCTCGGGGTCCGACACGATACCGTTGAGGCACCCGTCCGAAGCTGGGAACGCCGGCCTTCGCAGCAAGGCCACGGCCGTCCTGCAGCAGGTCTCCGGACAGCGTGACACAGGTCGGTCCGGCACCGGAGCGCGTGCCGCTGACAGTGTGCGTGACCAGCGCGACGGCGGGCAGTCGTACAGCGCGATCGTCGCGCAGGAAGAGGAGACCGAAGTGGCCGTCAAGGAACCGAGCATCATCGCCTCGCCGAACCGCGCGTTGGCGATGACCGCCGGCACGCTCTTCGCGATCTGGGGCATCCTGGGCTTCTTCTTCGCCCAGGACGGTGGCGGAGCGTTCTTCAGCCGCTCCGGTGGGTTCCTCTGGAACTCGTTCGGGCTCAACCCGGCGCTCTGCGGGCTGTGGACGATCCTGGCCGCCGCGTTCTTCATCGTGGGCCTCGGCAACACGATCGGGTCCCGCACGGTGAACCGGGTCATCGGTGTCGTGCTGCTCGTGCTCGCCGTCTACGGGTTCGTGTTCTCCGACACCTCGGCGAACGTCCTCGCGCTGAACACGACCGACAACGTCTTCCACGCCATCGTCGGCGTCGTCCTGCTGCTCACCGCGCTGGGTGCCGACAAGGAGAACATCCGCGCGCTGCGGGCCTCGGGCGCCCGCGCTTGACCTGCTCCCCTTCGACGCCCGCCTGCCGCTCCGGCAGGCGGGCGTCGTCGTTCGTGGGGTGCGTGCGGCGCGGCCAGGTCGCGCGACGCGCCGCCGGCCACTCCCCGACGTCGCACGACCTGCCGCCGGCCGCCCGCCCAGCAGGCACATCGTGCGACCTCGACGGACGCGAGCGGCACGTCGAGCGACCAGGCGACGCGAGCGGCAGCTCACCCGCCCACCTACCGACGTCGCACGAACCGCCGCCGGGCAGCCGTCGACGTCGCACGAACGGCCGCCGGCCGGCCGCCCAGCAGGCACATCGTGCGACCTCGACGGACGCGAGCGGCACGTCATGCGACCTCGGCACCGGCCCGTCGAGGCCGCAGGAAACGCGGGGGCGCACCACGGACGGAGCGGGCCGGCCTCGCGTCGGCGTCAGGCCTCGGGTGCGTCCGAGGGCTCGGCGGCGGGCTTCGGCGGCTCGAGCTGGGTCGCGACGACGCGCGGCGACTCGGACATGAACCGCCGCACATCGAGGTCCACGATGATGTCCGCCGGTCGGAGCGGCCGCGTCAGGTACAGCCCGTCCAGGGACGTCAGACGCGACAACGCCACGTACGTCTGCCCGGCGCTGAACACCCGGTTGCCGAGGTCCACCACCGCACGGTCGTAGGTGCTGCCCTGCGACTTGTGGATCGTCACGGCCCAGGCCAGGCGCAGGGGGAACTGCTGGAACTCCCCCACCGTGTCCTTCTTGAGTTCCTTCTTGTCCGGGTCGTACGAGTACTTGAACTTCTCCCACACCGACGGCTGGACCTCGAAGTCCTCACCGTCGACGCTGACCCACACCGTGTCGCGGATGCTCCGCACGATGCCGAGGGTGCCGTTCACCCAGCGCTGGTCCGGGTCGTTGCGGAGGAACATCACGTGGGCGCCGGGCTTCAGCTCGAGGGCTTCGTCCGCCGGGAAGTTCCGACCGCCGAAGTCGCCGTTGACGTCGGCCTTGGCGGTCTTCAGCTTGCCGGGCAGCCGTTCGAGCGCGGCCTTGTTGATCCGGGCGACGGTGTCGTTCCGGGTGGCGAGGGTGATCGCGTCGTCGGGGGCAGGACGGGCGCCCGCTTCGTTGAGCCGCTGCGCGACGTCGGCGGTGACCCGGCCGTGGCGGACGGCGGTGAGCATCGCCGCGAAGGCGTCGTCCCGCTGCCGGTGCACGGTCGCGAGTTCGATGATGTGCAGCTGGGCCTCGAGCCACACCTTGGCGTCGAAGAACCACATGGACCGGTAGTGGTCGGTGAAGTAGGCGCGCTCATCACCGTCACCCGGCACCGGGGGCAGCTGGTACGGGTCGCCGAACATGACCACCTGGACACCGCCGAACGGCTCGAACTGCCGACCGCGGGCCTTCCGCAACGAGCGGTCCATGGCGTCGAGCAGATCGGCGTTGACCATGGAGACCTCGTCGATGACCAGGGTGTCGATGGTGTTGAGGAGCTTCCGGGTGTCCGGGCCCTGCCGCAGTTCGGCGTCCGCGATGAGGCCGATCGGCAGGCGGAACAGCGAGTGGATCGTCTGACCGCCGACGTTCAGCGCCGCGACACCCGTCGGGGCGCAGATGACGACCTGCTTCTCGGTGTTCCAGGACAGGTGGTTGAGCAGCGTGGACTTGCCGGTGCCGGCTCGTCCGGTGATGAAGACATGATCGCGCGTCGACTCGATGTACTCGAAGACCGCCCGCTGTTCGGTGGAGAGCTCGACGCTCATCGCGCCCTCGATCCGCTCGCGACGCCGCTGTCGCCGACCGGTCTCGCGGTGTCGGTGTCCGGGAGGCCCGTGGGCACGTCCGCCGGGGACGCGGCCGCCGGTGCGATGGGCTGGTCCTCGACCCCGCCGGCGCCGGCCCCGGCACCCAGACGCAGGCGCACCGCGCCGACGACGACCACCGCGACGACGACGAGCACACCCGCGATGATCAGCACCGTGCCGGCCCGGCCCTGGTCGACGAGCGGCTCCGGACCCCAAGTGCGCCCCATCGCCCCGAACCAGGACGCCTGCAGCAGCCCGAGCGGCCCCTGCATCGCGATGCCGAGCGAGACGGTGGCCGCTGCGACGACGACCGCTCCGACGGCTCGCACGAGGAACGCCGCTGCCGACGGCCGCCGGGCGCCGAGGGCGATCGGCGTGAGGAGGGTCGGCAGCGCCAGGAGCCCCACGAGCAGGAAGACCAGGTCCACCACGGTCCGGCCCATGGCGTCGCTGACGGACCAGCGCAGCACGTCGGTCGCGTACAGCCCCCACCAGATGCCGGCGAGCAGCAGGAACGCCGGGAACGGCTGGACCAGGTACCGCACGACGGCGTTGTCGACGAAGACCGTGGTCCACTCGGACACACCGGCGCTGTCGTCCGTTCGCGGGTGGACGGCAGCCCGGATGAGCTGCACGGGCGCTGCGGCCCAGACGAGGGCGGGGACGACCAGCCCGAGCAGCACGTGCGCTCCGACGTTCGCCGACACCAGGAAGCGGTCGTAGGTGTGCAGCGAGCCCGAGGTCGCGACGACGAGCGCCGCCACCGCGATGCCGGCGGACACCGAGCGGCGGAGGGGCCAGGAACGCCCCTGTCGACGCAGCCGGACGACCCCGGCGACGTAGGCGGCGACGAGCAGCACGGCGGCCATCAGCCAGAACAGGTCGACGTTCCAGTTCGTCAGCCAACCCCAGGGCCCCGGCGCCGCGGGGAGCGGGTCGTCGGTCAGGACCTCGGCCGGACTCGGGTCGCTGGTCTTGCTCAGCGCCAGCTGCCCTGCGGGGGTGGCGGTGCGGCCGAGCGCAGCGGCGAAGCCCGACGCGACGCCCATCACGGCGAGCTCGACCACGACGAGCGTCCAGAAGGGCCGGACGCGCGCGGGTGCGGCGGTCAGGGCGGCGATCACCCGGCGGCGGTGCATCGCTCCGATGACGCCCATCGCGACGATCGCGGCCACCTTGACGAGCACGAGCACGCCGTACGGGCTGCCGAGCTCAGCCCAGGCCCCGATCCGGATCTGGGCGGACACCACGCCGGAGACGCTCACGAGGACGAAGCAACCCAGCGCGACGCTGGAGTACCGGCCGACGACGGCTGCGAGACGGTCACCGGGGACGACGTCACGGATGAGGACGAGCATGACGAGCCCGCCGACCCAGAGCGCGGCACCGACCAGGTGCAGTCCGAGTGCGGTGACCGCGGCGTCGTGACTGGCGGTACCGGCCGCGTGGCCCTGCTGCGTCAGCGGGACGAGGCCGATCAGGGCGACGCCGGCCGTCAGCGCGACCATGCCCCGGGAGCGCACGGCGAAGCAGAGCACGGTGACCGCTGCCGCGACGAGCACGGTGGTGAGCCAGGCGAGACCGAGGTCGGTCCCGGTGAGGAACACGCCCATCGACTGGCCGAACTCCGCATCGAGACTGACCGTGCCGCCGGCGACGCTGAGGTAGGTGAAGAAGGTCGTGACCGCCGAGGTCACCGTCCAGACACCGGCTGCCGCGGCCGCGACGTCGATCGCGCGGTCCCACTCCGGTGCCGTGCGGGAGAGTCCGATCGTCGCGAGAGCGAGCCCGCCGATGGCGGCTGCGGCGGACAGGTCGACGAGCATCCGCGCGATCGGGAGCCCGAAGCGGACGACCGCACCGGGGTCGGCGATGAGCGCGGCGTCGGCACCACCGCCGACGACGAGCGCCACGAGCAGGGACACGAACGCCGCGAGCAGCAAGACGCCGGGGCCGGCGATGCGCGCGATGCGGTTCACCCGTCAAGCCTAGGCGCTGCCCAGCGCGCCACCGCAACGACGCGGGCCGACCTGTGGACGCTGGACGGGCCTCCCGGGAACGACGGAAGGGACGGCGCGAACGCCGTCCCTTCCGTGGAGCTGAGTGGTCTTACTTGACCGACGCCTTGAGCTTGCTGCCAGCGCTGACCTTGACCGAGTCGCTCGCGGCGATCTCGATGGCCTCACCCGTCTGCGGGTTGCGGCCGGTGCGGGCGGCACGGTGGGTCTTCTCGAAGGCGATCCAGCCCGGGATCGTGACCTTGGTGTCGTCCGCGACGGACTTGCCGACGACGGCGAAGAGCGCGTCGACGACGCCGTTGACGGTGGCCTGGCTCTGGCCGGACTCGGCGGCGACGGCAGCGACGAGCTCGGTGCGGTTCAGTGACTTGTCAGCCATTGGATGTCCTCCTCGGACTTCTTGCGTATGGGTCGGACGCGGAACGTCCGGATGCTGCGGGACGGTTGCCCCGAGCGGTGGGCCCGGTCGGGCCGAGGGCCCGGGGAACCGCTGATGAACCTACCAGCCGGTTCGGGGGTTTCCGGTCGACCCGCCCGGTTTTCCGGGCCTCCTCGGCGACAGGAGTGCCTGGAGTGGCGGATGTGACGACCGTGGTCCTGCCGGGTCGGTGGATGACGTCCCGCGGACGACGACGACGCCCCCGCGACCTCGAGAGGTCGCGGGGGCGTCGGGAGAACTGGTGCTTACCAGGAGCTCTTCGTGATGCCGGGGAGCTCGCCACGGTGGGCCATGTCGCGGAAGCGGACACGGCTGATGCCGAACTCACCGAGGTGGCCGCGGGGACGGCCGTCGATGGCGTCGCGGTTGCGGTAGCGGACCGGCGACGCGTCGCGGGGCAGCTTCTGCAGGCCGACGCGGGCGGCCTCGCGGGACTCGTCGGTGCCGTTCGGGTCCACGAGGGCCTTCTTCAGCTCGAGGCGACGCTCGGCGTAGCGCTCGATGATGACGGCGCGCTGGTTGTTCTTCGCGATCTTGCTCTTCTTCGCCATGGCCTAGCGCTCCTCACGGAAGTCGACGTGCTTGCGGACCACCGGGTCGTACTTCTTCAGCACGAGACGGTCGGGGTTGTTCCGGCGGTTCTTCTTGGTCACGTACGTGAACCCGGTACCCGCAGTGGAACGGAGCTTGATGATCGGACGGATGTCCTGACCGCGCTTCGCCATCAGATCTTCTCCCCACGGGCGAGGATGCCCGCCACGACGGACTCGATGCCACGAGCATCGATCACCTTGATGCCCTTGGCGCTGACGTTGAGCGTCACGTTACGACGCAGCGACGGCACGTAGTAGGTCTTCTTCTGCACGTTCGGGTCGAAGCGACGCTTCGTCCGACGGTGCGAGTGCGAGATGTTGTGTCCGAAGCCGGGAACGGCGCCGGTCACCTGGCACACTGCAGCCATGGTTTCCTCCTGATGAATACCGTGCAGCCGATCGGCTGCACCCAAGGTCACTTGCCTGGCGCGCACGCGCTGCGCCGCCTGTGTGGAAGTCCACGACGGCGACGAGCGAGGGGGTTGTGCGCACCGCCCAGACCGGCAGTCGGGCCTGGAGGCTCGATCCGGTACCGCGCGACCGCGGCGTTCGCGACGGTCGGAGGGCAGAACAACGGGCACTCCACGATGAACGCAGAGAACCAGCCACCTACGTTACGCGACGGCCAGGCGCGTCGCAAGCCAGGCGCGTCGCAAGCCGAGCGCGCCGCAAGCCGAGCGCGTCGCAAGCCGGGCCTCCGGTCCGCCCTCACCGCCGGAGGCCGGACGGCGGCAGGAGGTACCCCTGTTCCTGCCGGATCCAGTACAGCCCGGTCTCCCGCCGCTCCGCCCGGGTGGCGAACCGGTACCGGAACACCCGCGCCCGGACCCACCGCGGCCGCTGCCCGTCGAACGGGTCGTGCCGGAGCAACCGGAGCGTCGGCCGGTCCGCCTCGAGCAGCCGCAGCACGAACACCCGGAACCAGCCGTCGTCCGCACCGAGTGCCAGGAACCACATCAGCCAGTCGAGGCGCAGGTGGTACGGCGCGAACTGCCCCGGGCGACGACGCGGGTCCCCCGGCTTGCCCTTGAACTCGTAGGGCAGCCAGTCCGCTTCGTCGGGGACCTCCGCCATGGTGCCCTCGACGATCACTTCGTCGCGTTCCTGCGTGACGCTGCCGAAGGCCCCGTAGGCGTTGGCGAGGTGCCAGCGGTTGAACGACGCGTTCATGAGCTGCCGGCGCGACACCAGGTTCTTCGCCGACGGCCAGGACAGCACGAGCAGCAGCAGGCCGACCGCGACCGTCAGTCCGACGAACCAGGCCGGCGTCGCGGTCGGGCCGGTGTCCGCGATCCCGCTGAGGAACGGCAGCACCGTCGTGATCGACCGGTCGTCGACCGCCGCGAAGGCCAGCACCAGGGTGATCCAGTTGAGCCAGGCGAAGTTGCCCGACACCACCAGCCAGGCCTGGGTGAGCAGCACGAGCGCCGCGGCGACCGAGGCGACGGGCTGCGGCGCGAACAGCAGGAACGGCACCCCGAGCTGGACCACGTGGCTGCCGAGCGTCTCGAGCCGGTGCACGGGCCGGGGCAGCAGGTGAGCCGTGCGCGACATCGGGTTCGGCATCGGCTGCGTCTCGTGGTGGTAGTAGAGCGCGGTCAGGTCACGCCACGACCGGTCCCCACGCATCTTGATCATGCCGGCACCGAACTCCAGCCGGAACACGAGCCACCGGATCGCGATGAGCACCACGATCGGTGGCGCGACCTGGTCGGAGCCGAGGAACGCCACGACGAACAGGGACTCGAGCAGCAGTGACTCCCACCCGAACGAGTAGAAGGTCTGGCCGACGTCGGAGATCGACATGTACGCCAGCCAGAGCACCAGGAAGCAGAGCACCGGGACCCACGCCGGCCCCCGCTGCGGCAGGCCGACGACGATCGTCAGCGACAGCAGCGCCCCGCCTCCGGCCAGGACCCGCAGTCGTCGATCGGTGTACCGCCACCACCGCCACACGACGGGCAGGGTCTGCGCGTACCGGCGCTCCATGAACCGCGGGACGGGCAGGAGGCCCCGCTCCCCCAGCAGCGCCGGGAACTGCGCGATCGCCGACAGGAACGCCAGGCACGCGATCGCCGCGACCCCGCGCTGCAGGACGAACCGGGCGACGTCGTAGTCGCCGGCGCCCGCCCAACTCGTCCACGCCTCGAGATCCACGCGCCGGACGCTACCCGCGGGCTCCCTCGACGGCTGTCCGGACCCGCGTGGTCCGGCCCGAGCGCGGCCTCAGACGCCGTCGGTCGGGCGTGGTGCCAGCGCCTGCACGATCAGCGCACCGAGTTCCCGGGGTGCGGTGGACATCGGCCAGTGCCCCGTGTGCAGCCCGACGATCTCGAGCTCCTCGGTCGCGACGAGCTCTGCCGCCCAGGCCTGGTGGTCCGCGACCATGCCGGCCAGCTCGTCCGGGGCGATCTCGCACGTGATGACGGTCGCCGGGATCCGGTGCCGTGCGGAGTCGGCGTAGTGGAACCGGTCGGACGCGACGCGAGCGGGTTCGGGGAACGCCCGTCGTTCGACCTCGGCACGGATCTCCGGGGTCATGTCCCGCAGGGTCGCCGCTTCCCAGACGTCCCACGACGGCAGGGGCACCTGTCCGTCGACGACCGGCAGTTCGTCGTTGACGCATCCACCGTCCGGGCCCGGGAAGGTGTCGACGTAGACCAGGTGCAGCACCCGGTCGGGCCGCTGGTCGGCCGCCATGTACGCGATCGGCCCCGCACCGGAGTGTCCGACCAGCACGACCGGCTCCGGGGCGTCGTCCACCCGGGCGACGAGGTCGGCGACCTGTTCGTCGAGCGTCGACCCGCGTCGGGTGACGGCGTCGACGGTGTGGCCCGCCGCGCGGAGGACCGGGACGACGTCGTCCCATGCGCTCGCATCGAGCCAGAACCCGGGGACCAGGATCACGTGCATGTCGCGGAGACTACGCGCCACCCCGGACAGCGGCACGCGCGGTGCACTCGGCACACTCGCCGAACACGTCGACGACGTGGCTGGCGTTCGAGAACCCGTTCGCGGCGGCGGTCGCGCGGGCCCACTCCTCGACCGGGTCGGCCTGGATCTCGACCGTTCGCCCACAGACGCGGCAGATCAGGTGGTGGTGGTGCTTGTCGGTCGTGCAGGCCCGGTACAGGGACTCGCCGTCCTGCTGCAGCGAGTCGGCGTCACCCTCGGTGGCCAGGTCGGACAGTGCCCGGTACACGGTCGCCAGCCCGATGGTGGAGCCGCCGTCTCGCAGGTGCGCGTGCAGTGACTGCGCGCTGACGAACCCCTCGGTCTCGGAGAGGGCTCCGCGCACCGCTTCGCGCTGCCAGGTGTTGCGTCGTGGCTTCTGGACGGCGTTCATGCTGCGACTCCTTGCTCCGGTACGGCCGGGAGGCCCGTCCCACGGTCGACCTGCTGCTCCCGCGCCGTCACGCGGTCACGTCCACGGCGGTCCCTGCGAGCGCCGAGCACCCGACAGACGACCCAGATGAGGAACGAGATGGTGGTGACGTACGGACTGATCGGCAGTCCGCCGCCGAGGGCCAGGAGGATCCCGCCGACCACCGAGGTCACGGCGAAGACGACGGAGAGCACCGGCACGAGGACCGGGTTCACCGTCACCCGCAGTGCGGCGGCGGCCGGGGTCACCAGCAGCGAGAGCACCAGGAGCGCCCCGACGATCTGCACCGACACCGCGGTGGCCAGGCCGAGCGCGAGCATGAAGACCAGACCGAGGGTGCGCACCGGGACGCCGGCGGCTGCGGCGACGTCAGGGTCCACCGAGGCGAACATCAGCGGACGCCAGATGACCACGAGGATGAGCACCACGACCGCGGCGATGGCCACGAGCATCCCGAGCTGCGGGTTGTCGACGGAGACGATCTGGCCGGTGAGCAGGCCGAACTTGTTCGCGGCCCGGCCCTTGTAGAGCGCCAGGCAGAGGATGCCGAGGCCCAGGCCGAACGGCATGAGCACGGCGATGATCGAGTTCCGGTCGCGGGCCCGACTGCCGAGCACCCCGATGAGCAGTGCGGCGATCAGGGACCCGACGACCGAGCCGCTGACGACGTTGACGCCGAGGAGCAAGGAGGCGCTCGCGCCGGCGAAGGACAGCTCGCTGATGCCGTGCACCGCGAACGGCATGTTCCGGGCGACGACGAACGGCCCGATGAGCCCGCCGACGACGCCGAGCACGGCGCCCGCGACGATCGAGTTGCGCACCAGGACGAGCAGCTCGCCGTAGTCCTGGAACGAGAAGACGGTCGACCAGACGTCCATCAGATCCGTCCTTCGTCGGGGGTGGTGGCGTGCGGCGAGGGCTCGCAGTGGTGGTGTCCGTCGCCCGCGGTGTCGTGGGCGTCGCTCGCACCGACGATGACGATGCGGCCCATCGTGCGGACGACGTCGACGGGCGTGCCGTAGAGGTCGCTGAGGACGTCCGCGCGCAGGACCTCGTCGGGGGCACCGATCCGGAAGCGCCCGCCCGCGATGTAGAGCACCCGGTCGACGACGTCGAGGATCGGGTTCACGTCGTGGGTGACGAAGAGCACCGCGGCACCCTGCTGTCGGCGCTGCCGGTCGATGAGCTCGGTGACGCCGCGCTGGTGCCGGAGGTCGAGCGAGACGAGTGGCTCGTCACAGAGCAGCAGTGCCGGGTCGGCGGCGATCGCCTGTCCGACCCGGGTTCGCTGCTGCTCGCCGCCGGAGAGCTCGGCGACGGGCGCGTCGGCGAACGCGGTCGCGCCGACCTCCGCCACGATCCGGTCGATGCGCTCGCGTTCGGCACGGCGTTCGGGTCGGATGCCCCAGCGGTGCCCGGTGACACCCTGCGCGATCATGTCGCGGGCACGCAGCGGGGTCCCGGAGTCCATCAGCCGCTGCTGCGGGATGTACCCGATCCTCCGGTGACCGCGCCGGACCGGGCGTCCGAGGAACGACATCGACCCGCTCGTCAGCCGCTGCTGGCCGAGGACGGTGCGGAGCAGCGAGGTCTTGCCGGCGCCGTTCGGCCCCAGCACGGCGACGAACTCGCCGGGCTGGACGTCGAGGTCGAGGCCGTCCCAGAGCCGGCGACTGCCGTAGGCGAGCCCCGCGTCACGGAGCGCGAGCACGGCGGAACCGCCACTGCGCGCGGCAGTGGCGGTCCGGTCCCGGTCCTGGAGGGTCGTCACTTCTGGAGTGCCGCCGTCACCGCGTCGATGTTCGCCTGCTGCCACGAGACGTAATCCTCCCCCTTCGGGAGCGTCTCCGTGACACCGATGACGGGTACGCCCGCCTGCTTCGCGGCCTTCTGGACCTGTTCGGTCTCGGGGCTCGAGGTCTGCTCGTTGACGGCGAGCAGTTTCGCCTCACCGCTCGTGAAGAGCTTGAGCGTGTCGTTGAGCGCGGCCGGCGGGACGTCGTCGCCCTCCTCGATCGCCTCGGAGAAGTCCGGCGGCGTCACGTTGTCGAGGCCCATCGCGTCGAAGAGGTACCCCGGCACGGGCTCGGTGTACGCCACCTTGTCGCCGTCGACGGTCTTCTCGACCGAGGCGGTCTGCGACTCGAGCTCCTGCAGCTTGCCGGTGAGGGTCTTCGCGTTCGCCTGGAACGTGCTGGCGTCCGCGCTGTCCAGCTTCGTCAGGCGCTCGGAGACGTCGGCGACGAGCTTCACCATGGTCGGGTAGCTGTAGAAGACGTGCTCGTTGAACTCGTCCGAACCGCCGGTGTCGAGACCCGAGAGCTCCACCACGTTGATCGTGGGGGCGTCGGTGTTCGAGGACTTCGCCAGCGTGGACATGAAGTCGTCGTAACCGCCGCCGTTCTCGATCAGCAGGTCCGCCTTCGACACGGCGAGCTGCGTCTTCGCGCTCGACTCGAACGAGTGCGGGTCCTGCGACGGGTCCTCCAGGATGCTCGTGACGTCGACGTGGTCGCCACCGATGCTCTGGACGATCGACCCGTAGACGTTGGTCGAGGCGACGACGCGGACCTTGCCGTCGCCGTCGGACGATCCGGGAGAGGTCGCGCAACCGGTCAGGGCGAGCGCGGCGGCGCCGGCGACGAGCGGCAGGGCGAGGAGTCGGGTGTGCATGGGAACGACGCTAGCGCCACATGAGAACGATTGTCAAAACCGGTATCAGCACGAACGTCGGACGGGAGGTCCGGTGGCAGCTGGCACCGGACCTCCCGTCCGTGACTCGGTCGCGCCCGGCGACCTACGCCTTGGTGAGGTCGTCGACCGAGGCCGAGGCGATCTCGTCCTCCGGTTCGCGACCCGGCGTCCGGAGGTTCCACTTCTTGATCACGAAGCTGAAGAGGAAGTAGTAGACCGCCGCGTACGCCAGACCGATCGGGATGAGCCAGATCGCCCCCTGCGCCTTGCCGAAGTTGAGCACGTAGTCGATCGCCCCGGCGGAGAACGAGAAGCCGTCGTGGATGCCGAGCGCGTTCACCAGTGCCAGCGAGGTGCCGGTGAGCACGGCGTGGATCACGTAGAGCGGCCAGGCCACGAACATGAACGAGTACTCGAGCGGCTCGGTGATGCCGGTCACGAAGGACGTCAGCGCGGCGGAGAGCATGATGCCACCGACGAGCTTGCGCTGCGACGGGCGGGCGTTGCGCCAGATCGCCAGGGCACCGGCGGGCAGGGCGAACATCATGATCGGGAAGAAGCCGGTCTGGAAGATGCCGGCCGTGGGGTCGCCCGCCAGGAAGCGCGGGATGTCACCGGAGACGGCGCCGTTCGGACCGGCGAAGCTGCCGAGCTGGAACCACGGGAAGAAGTTCAGCAGCTGGTGCAGGCCGACCGGGATGAGCATGCGGTTGGCGAACCCGAAGATGCCGCCACCGACGACCGGCTGCGACGTGACCTGCTCGCCGACCCACGTGAGGCCGATGTCGAAGTACCGGTAGACGAAGGACATCAGCACGGCGATGACCAGACCGGCGGCCGCGGTGAGGATCGGGACGAGACGGCGACCCGAGAAGAACCCGAGGAAGTCGGGCATCTTCGTCCGGTGGAACTTCTGCCACAGGCCCGCGGCGACGAGACCCATCACGATGCCGCCGAGGACACCGAAGTTGATGGTCGCCTGGTTGCCGGCCGAGTCCTTGACGCCCGCCAGGACGATCGGCGACATCGTCTTGAAGACCTCGTACATGACCATGTAGCCGACGACCGCGGCCAGCGCCGTCGTGCCGTCGGACTTCTTCGCCCAGCCGATCGCGATGCCGACCGCGAAGAGCAGCGGCAGCCAGGTGAAGATCGCGTTGCCGGCGGCGCCGATGACGCTCGCACCGGTCTCGAACCCGGGGATCGCACCGAGCAGGTCGGGCTGCCCGATCCGGTTGAGGATGCCCGCGGCCGGCATGACCGCGATCGGGAGCAACAGGCTCCGGCCCAGCCGTTGGGCATTCGCGAAGAAGCGTGACTGCTTCTTCGGCGTCTTCTTCTCCGGCACGTCCGTGGTGGCAGCGGTGCTCATGCGGAGTTCCTCTCGTCATCGGGTGGAGCTGTTCGGGGTGAGTTGAGTCGCGTGGACGGCGCAGGTACCCTCGGCAGTGTCGCCAGGTCCCGGTCCTGTCCGGTCATGACCAGTTCGTAGTGTCGATGACCGTGGACTGCATGTCAACCTGTGAGCGAACCCGTAACGAGGAGGAAACAGATGGCTGACATCAAGGCTGCCGACATCATCGCCGCACTCGGCGGAACCGACAACATCGACGAGGTCGAAGGCTGCATCACCCGCCTCCGCGTCGAGGTCGAGGACGGCGACCTCGTCGACAAGGACGCACTCAAGGCCGCCGGCGCCCAGGCCGTCGTCGGTGGCGGCACCGGCTGGCAGGTCATCGTCGGTCCGATCGCGGACAACCTGGCGCAGGACATCCAGGACGAACTGTGACGGTCGTCCGCACGCCGTTCGCCGGCCCGGTGGTCGCACTCTCCGACGTCCCGGACCCGGTGTTCGCCGAGCAGCTCGTCGGCGCCGGTGTCGCGGTCGACCCGACCGGCGCCGAGGGTCCGGTCACCGCGGTCGCCCCGGTCGACGGCACCATCGTCAAGCTGCACCCCCACGCGTTCGCGCTGCAGGGCGCCGCGGGCACCGACGTCCTCGTGCACGTCGGCATCGACACCGTGAAGCTCAAGGGCGAGGGCTTCACGCTCCTCGCGGCGGAGGGCGACACCGTCGCCGCCGGAGACCCCGTCGTGCGCTTCACCCCCGCGGCCATCACCGCGGCCGGGTACTCCCCCGTCGTCCCCGTGGTCGTGCTCGGGTCGACGCCGGACTCCGTCCCGCAGGGCACGGTCGGCACCACCGTGGCCGAGGGCGACGCGCTCTTCGAGGTCTGAGCGACCCCGACGACCGGACGGGCCGGGAGCGAGCAGCCGCTCGCTCCCGGCCCGTTCCGCGTCAGGCTCCTGCCCGGGAGGCCGTGACCTCCATCTGCACGCGGTAGCGGTCCGAGCGGTACCAGCTCCGTGCGTGTTCGACCGCCCGCGGCCCCGAGTACGACACCCGGTCGAACTCGAGCAGGGGCGCCCCGGTCCTCGTGCCGAGCAGGGTCGCGACGTCGTCGGTCGCCGGGTTGGCGGCCACGGTCTGCTGCGCCCGGTCGATCGGGTGCCCGTACACCTCGGCCGCGATCGAGTACACCGAGCCGGACAGGTCGTGGTCGAGCAAGCCGGGGAACACGTCCGCGGCGAGCCAGGCGTCGTCGACCGAGACCGGCGCTCCGTCGGCCATCCGCAGGCGCTTGAGGTGGTGCGCGGTCTCGCCCTCGCCGAGGTGCAGGGCCGCGACCGTCGCGGCGGGCGGGACGCGTTCCTCCCGGATCAGCACGACCGTCGTCGGCACGTGCCCCATCGCGCGCATCTCCTCGGTGAACGAGGCCAGGTGCAGGGTCGACTGCATCGGGCGGTTCGCGACGAAGGTGCCCTTGCCGCGGACGCGCTCGAGGTGTCCCTCGTTCACCAGCTGGCCCAGGGCCTCCCGCACGGTGATGCGCGAGACGCCGTACTCGGCGATGAGCTGTCGCTCCGAGGGGATAGCGGCGCCCGGCGCGAGGCGGGTCGTGATCTGGTCGAGCAGGATCCGCCGCAGCTGCTGGTGCTTCGGTTCAGCACCCTCGGTGATGCGGCTCGGCAAGCGGACTCCTCGTGTGGATCAGGTGGTCCTGTGCGGACATGACCAGTTCACCCACAGTACCGGCCGCACCCACGCGTGCAACCGCCGTGGGAGCCCTGCGCCGGGCCGGTCAGGCGTTCGCGACGAGCCAGTCCAGCTGCGCCGGCGTCAGCGTCCGGTCGCTCCACACCTGGCACTCGACGCCCTCGGGCGCTGCCGTCCGTGTCGAGCCCTGCCAGACCTGGGTCAGCCCCACCCGGGCGAGCACACGAGCCGATGCCGGGTTGTTCGTGAGCACCCGGGCGGTCACCGGGACGTCCGGGCGCAGTTCGCGTGCGGCGTCCACCGCGGCCCGGGCGACCTCGGTCGCGTAGCCGTGGCCGTGGTGCTCCGGGGCCAGGCGGTACCCGAGGTTCCAGACGCCGCCGGCGGTGAGGTCGACACCGCCGATGCCGAGGAACACACCGGAGTCGGCCGCTCGGATCGCCCACGAGCCGAGCCCGTGTCGGACGCGCCCGCCGATCTTCCGCTGCACCAGGTCCTGCGTTGCGGCGCGGGAGGTGTGTCGCCCGGCCGGGAGGTGCGTCCATGTCCGGGCGTCCGAGAAGAGCTCGTGGACCGCGTCGATGTCCGCGGGCGTCACGGGCGTGAGCACCAGGCGACCCGTCCGGATCTCCTGCTGCGGCACGAGCAGCTGGTGGACCATGTGCTGATCATCCCCCGCTCCGCCGACATCGGCGTGAACGGCACACCAAGACCGCGCGACCCGGACCGATCCGTCGGCGTCGTTCGGCCGGATCGGGCCGCGCGGTCGCCCCGCTCAGTCGAGCAGGAGCGCGGGCTCCTCGATGACCGAAGCGACGTCGTGCACGAAGCGCGACGCCACGTCCCCGTCGACGACACGGTGGTCGAACGAGGCACCGATCGTGGTCACCATGCGCGAGCGCACGTCCCCGTCGACGACCCACGGCTTCGGCTTGATGGTGCCCATCGCGACGATGGCGACCTCGCCCGGGTTGAGGATCGGCGTGCCGGTGTCCATGCCGAAGACACCGATGTTCGTGATCGTGATCGTGCCGTCGGCCATCTGCGCCGGGGACGTCTTGCCGTCACGGGCCGTGAGGGTCATCTCCTCGATCGCCTTCGCGAGCTCGAGGAGCGACATGTCCTGCGCGTCCTTGATGTTCGGCACGAGCAGCCCGCGCGGGGTGGCCGCAGCGAACCCGAGGTTCACGAAGTGGTGGACGATGATCTCGCGGTCGGTCCACGACGAGTTCACGGAGCGGTTGCGACGGACGGCCCAGATCACGGCCTTCGCCATGATGAGGAGCGGGCTGACCTTCACCCCGGCGAACGTCGGCGACTCCTTGAGGCGCTTGACGAACTCCATGGTGCGGGTCGCGTCGACGTCCACGAACAGCGACACGTGCGGCGCCGTGAACGCCGAGGTGGTCATCGCGGTCGCGATGGCCTTGCGGACGCCCTTGACCGGGATGGTCTCCTGGCGGACACCGCCCCACTCGGGCGTCTCGATGTTGCGGAAGACGCTCGCCTGCTTGGCGTGCCGGATCACGTCGTCACGCGTGACCTCGCCGGCGAGGCCGGTGGGGACGACCGTGCTCAGGTCGACGTCCAGGTCCTTCGCGAGCTTCCGGATCGGCGGCTTCGCCATCACCTGCAGCGCCGAGGCGCTCGGCATCGACGGCCGCGCGGGACGACGCCCCTGGGCGGCGACGGCGTCGGCGGTGGTCGCCTCACCCTCGTCCGTCACGAACGACAGGTCGGCCTCCCGACTGGAGGCGCGGCTCGCCTCCGCAGCGGCGGCCGCGGCCCGGCGGGCACCCGGCTTCCGGCGGGAGGGTGCGGAGGTGGCGGAGCCGTAGCCGACGAGCACGGCACCGGAGCCCTCGTCGGCACCGACGACACCGGCGTCGACGGCGACCTGGGCCGGCGCGGGGGCAGCGGCGGCGTGAGCCGGAGCTGCATGGGCCGGAGCGGCCGGGGCGGGGACCGGAGCCTGCGCGACGGGCGCGGGTGCCGCCGGAGCGGGTGCCACCGGAGCCGGTGCCACCGGAGCGGGCGCGGGGGCCTGCGCGGCCGGGGCGCTGTCGGCGACGGGGGCCGTGCTTCTCCCCACCGGCTCGACCGCGTCGGACTCGACGCGGATGATCGGGCTGCCGACCTCGACCGTGTCGCCCTCGGCGACGAGCAGGCCGGTGACGGTGCCGGCGAACGGCGACGGCAGCTCGACCAGCGACTTCGCGGTCTCGATCTCGACGAGCACCTGGTCCACGGCGATCTCGTCACCGGGGGCGACGCGCCACTGGACGATCTCGGCCTCGGTCAGGCCCTCCCCCACGTCGGGCAGGGGGAATTCGGCGACGGCCACGTCGGCTCCTTCAGCAGGGTTCGTTCGTACGGAAGTGGTGCGGGTCAGTAGGCGAGGGCGCGGTCGACGGCCTCGAGGACGCGGTCGGCGTCGGGCAGGTGGAAGTGCTCGAGCTTCGACTGCGGGAAGGGGATGTCGAACCCGGACACCCGCAGCGGCGGGGCCTGCAGCGTGTAGAACGCCCGCTCGGCGACGGTCGCGGCGATCTCGCTGCCGACGCTGATGAAGCCCGAGTCCTCCTGCGCGATGACCAGGCGGCCGGTCTTGCGCACCGAGGCGAGCAGTGGCTCCCAGTCGATCGGCGAGATCGAGCGGAGGTCGACGACCTCGCAGCTGGTGCCCTCGGCCTCCGCGATGTCGGCGGCCTGCATGAGCGTCGCGACCATCGCACCGTGGCCGACGAGGGTGACCTCGGTGCCGGTGCGGGCGACGCGGGTCGTGTGCATCGGCACGTGGCCGTCGACCAGGTCGACCTGGCCCTTCGGCCAGTAGCGCGACTTCGGCTCGAAGAAGACCACCGGGTCCTTCGACGCGATGGCCTCCTGGATCATCCAGTAGGCGTCGTTCGGGGTGCTCGGGCTGACCACGCGCAGCCCCGGGGTGTGCGCGAAGTACGTCTCCGGGCTCTCCTGGTGGTGCTCGATCGCGCCGATGTGCCCGCCGTAGGGGATCCGGATGACGATCGGCAGCGACATGTGGGCCGGCAGTCGGTTCGCCATCTTCGCCAGCTGCGAGGTGATCTGGTTGAAGGCGGGCCAGACGAAGCCGTCGAACTGGATCTCGATGACGGGACGGTAGCCGCGCAGCGCCAGGCCGATCGCGGTGCCGACGATGCCGGACTCGGCGAGCGGGGTGTCCCGGACGCGGTCGGCACCGAAGCGGTCCTGCAGGCCCTCGGTGATGCGGAAGACGCCGCCCAGACGGCCGATGTCCTCGCCCATCAGCAGGACCTTGTCGTCCGCCTCCATCGCCTTCGCCAGGCCGGCGTTGAGCGCCTTGGCCATCGGGAGGGTCGGGGTCGGGTCCTCGGGGACCTCGCCCGCGCCGGGGTGCGTGCGCAACGTGTAGTCGAAGAGCTGCTCGGTGGTGCTCATGCGTGGGCTCCTGCGTCCTGGCCGGCCTCGTAGTCCCGGAGCCATGCGCGCTGCTCGTCGATGCGCGGGTGCGGCTCACGGTAGACGTTGTCGAACATCGCCTCCATCGGCGGGTCCTGGAGGGCACTCGTGCGGGTCCGGATGTCGGCGGCGATCTGCTCGCCCTCGGCGTCGAACTCGGCGAACTGGGCGTCGGTGGCGCCCTTGCTGCGCAGGTACGCCTCGGACCGGGTGATCGGGTCGCGGGCGACCCAACCGGCGAGCTCGTCGTCGCCGCGGTACCGCGTCGGGTCGTCCGAGCTGGTGTGCGCACCGATGCGGTAGGTCTCGGCCTCGACGAACGCCGGGCCCTGACCGCTGCGGGCGTGGTCGGTCGCGACGAGACTCGCCGCGTACGAGGCCAACACGTCGTTGCCGTCGACCTTGATGCTCGGGATGCCGAAGCCTCGCGGACGGTCGACGAGCGGGGTCGGGGACTGCACCGAGACCGGCACCGAGATCGCCCAGTGGTTGTTCTGCAGGAAGAAGACGACCGGCGCGGTGTGCGAGGCGGCGAACACGTACGCCTCGTTCACGTCGCCCTGGCTGGTCGCGCCGTCACCGAAGTAGACGATCGAGCACTCGTCGACGTCCGGGTCGCCGGTGCCGACGACGCCGTCGAGCGCCTGACCCATGGCGTAGCCGGTGGCGTGCAGGGTCTGCGCGCCGATGACGAGCGTGTAGATGTGCGTGTTGCCGCGGGCGTCCGGGTCCCAGTTGCCGTGGGCCTGGCCACGGAAGAGCGAGATGATCTCCATCGGCTCGACCCCGCGCTGCATCACGACGGCGTGCTCGCGGTACGAGGGGAAGAGGTGGTCCTGGGGGCGGAGCGCGAACGCGGAGCCGACCTGCGCCGCCTCCTGCCCGTGACTCGGCGCCCAGAGTCCGAGCTGACCGGTGCGCTGCAGGTTGCCGGCGGCGTGGTCGAAGCGTCGGGTGAGCACCATCTGGCGGTGCATGGCGAGCAGGGTCTCATCGGGGAGGGCCCGGGCGACGGCGGCGAGTTCGGCGTTCTCGTCGGTCTCCACGAACCGGCCCTCGGCATCGAGGAGCTGGACGGGGGTCGTCGCAGGAGCCGCGGCGCGGAACAACATGTCCGTCAGCGTACCGGCCGCTCAGGAGCCGTCGTTGTGAGACGTTCCACAACGGCACTCGCGGTTTCGAGGAGCTTTGCGACAGCCTCGTGCTCCCCGATCGAGATGCGGATGCCCTCGGGCGCGAAGGCCCGGACGATCAGCCCGGCGTGCTCGAAGGCCTCGGCGGCGAAGGCGGTGTGCTCGCCAGTCGGCAGCCACACGAAGTTGCCCTGCGCCGCCGGGACGTCCCACCCCTGTTCGAGCAGCCCCGCGCGGATCCGGTCCCGGCGCTCGGCCAGTTCGGCGACGCGGTCCAGCAGCTCACCCTCGCGCTCGAGACTGGCCAGCGCGGCCGCCTGGCCCTGCGCCGTGACGGACAGCGGGATGGCGCAGGCACGGACGGCGTCGAGGACGTATGCCGGTCCGAGCGCGTACCCGACCCGGAGGCCCGCGAGTCCGTACGCCTTCGAGAAGGTCCGGAGCACCACGAGGTTCGGGTACCGCTCGAGCAGCGCCGGCCCGCGGACCGCATCGACGTCGGTGACGAACTCGGCGTAGGCCTCGTCGAGGACCACGAGCACCGAGGTCGGCACCCGCTCCATGAACGCGCCGAACTCCGCGCCGGTGACGATCGGGCCGGTGGGGTTGTTCGGCGTGCACACGATGACCATGCGGGTGCGCTCGGTCACCGCCGCCGCCATCGCGTCGAGGTCGTGGCCACCGTCGGGACGGTTCGGGACCTGCACGCTCGTGGCACCGGCGACCGTGACGACACCCGGGTACGCCTCGAAGGACCGCCAGGCGTAGACGACCTCGTCACCCGGGCCGGAGGTCGCCTTCGCCAGCTCGTGCAGGATCGCGACGCTGCCCGGGGCGACGTGCACCTCGTCCACGGTGGTGCCGAACCGGTTCGCGAGCACCGCACGGACCGCGAGCGCCGTGGCGTCGGGGTAGCGGTTGAAGGCCGTCTGCGCCTGCACCGCCTCGACCACCCCGGCCAGCGGCGGGAAGGGGTTCTCGTTGCTCGAGAGCTTCAGAGCGTCCGGAGCGGCCTGACGTCCCTGCTTGTAGGGCGGCAGCACGGCGATCTCGGGGCGGATGTGCACGGTCGGCACGGACTGGTCGGTCACCGTCCCAGCGTACCGGCGGCCTGTTCGCGGGGAGGGCGGGCATCATGGGGCCATGCGGTTCCTCGTCCGGCTCATCGTCAACGCCGTCGCCCTCTGGCTCACCACGCTCCTCGTGAGCGGAGTCGCCGTCGACTCCTTCGGGGACGGTGGTCCCGTCGAGACCGTTCTGACGTACCTGCTCGTCGCGCTGGTGTTCGGCATCGTCAACGCGGTGATCGGCACGCTGATCCGGATCGTGGCGTTCCCCCTCTACGTCCTGACGCTCGGGCTGATCTCGTTCGTCGTCAACGCGGTCCTGCTGCTCATCGTCGCCGGGATCTCGACCGGGCTGGGCTTCGGCCTGTCGGTGGAGTCGTTCGGCTGGGGCATCGTCGGGGCCTTCGTGTTGGCGGTCTTCGCCTGGCTCGTCGGCCTGGTCGCCCGTCCGGTCCTGGGCGGCCGCGGTCGCGCCTGAGGCCGGGCGACCATCGCGCCTGGTGGCCGGGCATCGCGTCCGGCGTCCGGCTGGGCCATGATGTGCACATGACCATGGACGCCGGCGCCCCGTCGCCCTTCCGTGTCTCCTTCGTCTGCAGCGGCAACATCTGCCGGTCCCCGATGGCCGAGATCGTCTTCGCGCAGGTGGCCGCCGACGCCGGCTTGGCGGACCGGTTCGTGGTCGAGTCCGCAGGCACCGGGGACTGGCACGTCGGCGAACCCGCCGACGAGCGCACGATCGCAGCCCTCGCGGCACGCGGATACGATGGCAGCAGGCATCGCGCCCGTCAGTTCGACCCGGACCGGTTCCCGGACCTCGACCTGGTGGTCGCACTCGACCGATCCCACGAACGCATCCTGCGCTCGTGGGCCCCCACCATGGACGACGCCGCGAAGGTGACGCTCCTGTTGCGGTACGACGACGCCTGGCCTCAGCAGGCCGACGTGCCGGACCCGTACTACGCGGACCGACACGAGTTCGACCGGGTGCTCAGCACGGTCGAACGGGCCTGCCGGGCGCTCTTCCACCAGCTCGAGCCGGCAGTCCGCCAGGGAGCCCCATGACCCCCCTTCCCCCGCAGCCGATCAGCCCGCTCGACGGGCGCTACTACCCGATCGTGCACACGGTGGGCGAGCACCTGTCCGAAGCCGGCCTCAACCGTGCCCGGATCCGGGTCGAGGTCGAATGGCTCGTGTTCCTCACCGACCACGCGATGTTCACCACCTCCCCGCTGTCCGTCGACGACAAGGCCGCGCTCCGTGCCCTGGTCGACGACTTCGGCCAGGAGCAGATCGCGGAGCTCGCCGAGATCGAGGCGACCACCCGCCACGACGTCAAGGCAGTCGAGTACTTCGTCCGCCGCCGTCTCAGCGACCTGGGCCTCGACGCCGTCGCCGAGCTGACGCACTTCGCCGCGACCAGCGAGGACGTCAACAACCTCTCCTACGCGCTGACCGTCCGTGACGCCGTCGAACACGTCTGGCTGCCGTCCGCACGCGCGGTCGTGGAGCGCCTGCGGGAGATGGCCACGAGCCTCCGGGCCGTGCCGATGCTCTCGCACACCCACGGCCAGCCCGCGACGCCGACCACGCTCGGCAAGGAGATCGCGGTCGTCGTCTACCGACTCGAGCGGATCCTGTCCCAGGTCGAGCGGGGCGAGTACCTCGGCAAGTTCTCCGGTGCGACCGGCACGTTCTCGGCGCACCTCGCCGCCGACCCGGAGGCGGACTGGCCCGCGCTGTCCCGCGAGTTCGTCGAGGGCCTCGGTCTGACGTGGAACCCGCTGACGACGCAGATCGAGTCGCACGACTGGCAGGCCGAGCTGTACGACCGAGTGCGGCACGCCAACCGCGTCCTGCACAACCTGGCGACCGACGTGTGGACCTACATCTCGATGGGGTACTTCACGCAGATCCCGGTCGCCGGCGCGACCGGGTCGTCGACGATGCCACACAAGATCAACCCGATCCGGTTCGAGAACGCCGAGGCCAACCTCGAGATCTCCTCGGCGCTGTTCTCCACGCTGTCCGAGACCCTGGTCACGAGCCGTCTGCAGCGCGACCTGACCGACTCCACCACCCAGCGCAACATCGGCGTCGCGTTCGGGCACTCGCTGCTCGCGCTCGACAACCTGCGCCGTGGTCTGGGCGAGATCGCGGTGAACGAGATCCGCCTCGCCGAGGACCTCGACCACAACTGGGAGGTCCTGGCCGAGGCCATCCAGACCGTGATCCGCGCCGAGGTCACGGCCGGGCAGTCGGACATCGAAGACCCCTACGCGATGCTCAAGGAGCTCACCCGGGGCAAGCGCATCGGGCGGCAGGAGCTCGTGGCGTTCGTGAACGGACTCGACGTCTCCGATGCTGCGAAGGCCCGACTGACGAACCTCACCCCGGCGACCTACACGGGCCTGGCGGACGAACTCGTCGACCACCTCGAGGTCTGAGCCGGACCCGACCGGTCCGGCCGGCTCGTCGGCCTGGCCGGCCGGTGGTCAGCCGAGCCAGCCGGTGACCTTCCGCACCCAGCGGTGCCGGAAGGCCCGGGCGAGGGTCGTCTCGCCGCGGCAGTACCGGACGAAGTAGCCGCGGCCGAACGGCGTCTTCGAGATGAGGAAGTGGAAGCCGGCCGGGAACCGCGTGAAGACACGGAGCAGCTGTGCCCCGGCGTCGATCTCGGGGACCAGTTCCGAGCGCACCTGCGACTCGTAGCGGTCGAGCGCCGCGCGGTCACCGGCGACGTGCGCGGCAGCGGCGGTTCCGGCCCACTCCCCCGATCGCAGGGCGAACGAGATCCCCTCGCGCGTCCACGGCTCCAGGAGGCCCGCGGTCTCGCCCGCGAGCAGGACTGTGCCACGGCGGAGCGGTGAGTCCCCCGTGCGCCACTGGGTGAGGTGGCCGCTGCTGCGGTCCTGGTCGGTCGGGTGCAGGCCGAGGCGCTCGATCCAGTCGTCCAGGTAGCGACGGGTCTGGTCGGCGTGGCCCTTCTGCTCGATGACCCCGACGGTCAGGGTCTCGGCCTTCGGGAAGACCCAGGCGTACGTGCCGGGGTGCGGGCCCCAGTCCAGGAGCACACCGGTGGCGGCGTCCCCGGGGCGACGCGGGACCTCGACCTCGAGTCCGAGGTCCGTGACGGCCATCACGGCGCCGACGTACCGTCCGACCCGACCGCCGGAGCCGTCGGCGCCGATCACGATGCGCGCGACCAGTTCGTCGCCGTCCGAGAGCGTCAGTCGGGTGCGGCCGTCCTCGTCGGCGAGCGCGCGGACGTTGGCGCCGTCGCGGAAGACGACCCCGGCCTCCTGCGCAGCGTCGACGTTCGCCTGGTCGAACCGCTCCCGGTCGACCATCGCGACGAACGGCACCTCGGTGCGGACCCGGGTCACGCGGCCCATGCGGTGCGAGAAACCGACTTCGGGTAGGTCCGCTTCGATGGTCGCGAGGGCGCGGTCGTTGAGCCGCCGTCGGGACTGCCCGATGATGCCGCCACCGCAGGTCTTGTACCGGGGGAAGACCGCCTTGTCGAGGAGCAGGACGCGGGCGCCGCCGAGCGCTGCGTGCCGGGCTGCGGTGGCACCGGCAGGGCCGGCTCCGACGACCACGACGTCCCAGGGCTGATCGGATTCCGTGTCCTGCATGGGGCCAGAGCCTACCGGCGACCGCCCTCACGACCGCCCTCGCGGCGATGGGAGCGGCTACGCTGACTGCGTCGGGCGTGCAGGCTGCCCCGCGGGGGGCCAGGAGTGGGGAGCGGGATCCGTGTCGAGGGACGTGAGCCGCAACACCGCCGTGCAGATCGTCGACGACCACGGGCTGCCGGGCGCGGTCCCGATGTCCACGATCCGCCGCCTCGTGCAGGAGGTCACCGGCCGTGAGGTCACCTACCGGTTGGTCCGCGGGCTCGCACACCAGGACGTGCACGGGCTCTGGGCCGGGTACGACGACGGGACCGCGGTCGTGTCCTACCCGCCGGCGCCCTCCGGCACGCAGCTCGTCGTCATCAACCACGAGCACGGCCACATGCTCATCAGCCCGGACGGACCGGGGGAGTCGCACGGCATCGACCCTCGGTTCGCTCGGTTCGTCCAGGAGAAGGTCGACGGCATCATGCCCGGCCGCCGGGTGGTCCGGTCCGGGGAGACCCTCGAGCAGGAGTACACGCCGGACCTCGAGTTCCTCTACGGGCACACGGACTTCTCGGAGGACGAGGAACGCCTGGCGGAGCTGGTCGGCGTGGAGCTCAGTGTGCGCGTGATGCGGCACGCCCGCGCACGGGGCCGGGACGTGCGGTTCGGGCGGGTGTTCGGCGGATGAACCTCCTGGACGGCTGGGTCTTCGTGGCGAGCGTGGTGACGGTGGCGTCCGTCGGCCTCGCAGCGCTGTCGATGCTGTCCCCGAACGTGCGCCAGCCGCTGCCGGCGCATCCGGACGCCGACGACCAGACCGGCCCCCGCTCGATGCTCGTCCCCGGGGTGCTCGTCTGGGCGCTGGGGTGCACGCTGCAGGCCCCGTTCGTCTACCTCTGGGTCGACGGTCTGCTCGGCGGGCACAACGTCACGAACCTGGTGTACCGGTCCGCGGTGGTCGTCGCGCTCGGCTGCCTCGAGGTCATGGTCATCCGCGCCGAGCACGGTGAGCGCCGACCCCTCGGCGAACGCCTGACGTGGGGACTGGTCCTGGTGGCCGTCGCCGTGCAGGTCGCCCTCTTCGCGATGAGCGACTGGGCCGTCTCGGACCCGTTCCTCGGCCGGTACACGGGCGAACCGACCCGCGAGTTGTTCGCCGCGGTGCTGCCGATCTGCGTCGGACTGTACGGCGTGCAGGTCGCCGCGGTGGCGTTCCGGGGGCTGCCCCTCTACGGCGAGTGGACGACGCGGTGGGGCGTCTGGCTGATCGGCATCGCCGCGCTCGTCGACCTCGCCTGGATCACCGAGAGCCTGGCCGCGGGCGCGGTGCGGCTGTTCGTCGACCGGCACTTCGCCATGGTCGGCACCGTCGACCCGCTCTGGGAACTGGCCGTGGTGTCGATGGCGAGCCTGACCGCGGTCGGGGTCGTGTTCGCGGCCGCCCGCCCGGTCGTGGTGCCGGTGTGGCGCCGCCTGCTGCTCCTGGTCAGCCTGCCGATCACCGATCGCGCGATGGAGGCGCACCCGGAGTTCAGCGTCTACCCGCGGAGCGTCCGTCGGGCCCACGCGTTCCGGAGCCGCGGAGAAGAGGCCGAGGTGGCGCTCTACCAGCGGTGGGCGGAACTCGAGGACAACATCCGCCTCCGCCAGTTCCGGCCCCGCTGGTACGAACGCGGGGTCATCCACCTGATGGGCGTCGCTGCCACGACCGGCGTGACGGACTCCCTGATCGACGAACTCAGCCTGCCCGACGACGACGTCCCGGCCGGCGACGAGCACACCGAACGAGACCCGGAACGGATCGAGTCGACGCCATGAACCACGACAAGCTCACCGAGGCACAGCAGGCCCAGCGCGCCGAGCCAGCAGGCCCAGCGCGCCGAGCTCGCCCGCAAACTGCACCTGCTCTGCAGCACCATCACCGCCCCTGACGGTGGCCCGGTGACGTACCCGAAGATCCGCGACTGGCTGGCCGACCGGGACGTCAAGCTCAGCCGGTCGCGCTGGGAGTACATGCGCCTGGGCAACCGCTACGTGGTCGAGGACGAGCGGCTGCTGCAGGCGATCGCGGAGTACTTCGAGATCGACCCGTCGTACCTGAGCGGTCCGGCGAGCCAGCTCACCGAGACGATCGACGCCGCACTCCGGTTCACCCTGGCGGAGCGCACCAGCCCGGTCAGCCTCTACGCCGCCCGGACGCTGAACCAGGACGTGACGGCCGAGCACCTGGACCGCCTGACGGCGCTCCTGCACGAGATCGAGGAGGCACGCGGCCGGTCGTGAGAGGGGCCCCGGGACGCGGCCTGCAGGACGGGACCTACGGAGACGCGGGCTGCCGAGACGCGGGCGGCCCGGGCCGGGGCCGGGGCCGGGGCCGGGGCGAGGGCCGGCCGGTCGTCGCTTGGTTCGCGCGCTCGGGCTGGCGATGCAGCCCGGTCACCCGACCCCCTCAACCACGCACCCCGGACGACCGGTCGCCCCGTAACACCCCCCGTGCTACGCCTGCAGCGTAGCGGCTCCCGGTAGGGCGGGCAATACGCACCGTGCGTAGCGGAGCGATGTGGCCTGTCCGGGCCGTCTCAGGCCGTGACGGCCGTGGCCTCGGCGACCAGGGCCTCCAGGACGATCCGGACCGCGGGTCGGACCGCACGGTCGGGACGGACGAGGGCTTCGATCCGTCGTCCGGCGCGGACGTCCGCCAGGGTCGCCAGCCGGAACCGGCCCGGCGCCCGAGTCCGCGAGGTGTACCGCGGGACGAGCGCGATGCCGTGTCCGGCCGCCACCAGGTTCTCGATGACGGGCAGGTGGATCGTGCGGAACGCGACCTCGGGCGGTGCGTCGGTCGCGGCGGCCATCGCGGTGAGCACCCGGTCGATGGGGTAGTCCTCCGGGACACCGATCCAGGTCGCGCCGACGACGTCCTCGATGCCGACACGGTGCCGGTCCGCCAGCGGGTGGTCGAGCGGCAGGGCGACGTCGAGCGGTTCCCGGAGCAGCGGGACGGTCTCGACGCTCCGGCGGTCCGCGCCCCGCCCGCCGTCCGGGCGGTGGCCGATGACGATGTCGTGGTCGGCGGTGAGCGGCGCGAACTCCCCCTCGCTGACGTCGACGTCCGAGAGCTGCAGCGCGATCCCAGGGTGCGCACGCATCCGGGTGAGCAGGCCGGGCAGCAGCAGCTCGGCGGCCGAGGGGAACACCGCCAGGTCGACCGTGCCGGTGCCCCCCGCCAGGTGCTCGGTCCAGGCTGACTCGACGGTCGCCAGTGCCGTGGCGACGCCGGTGGCGAGGCCCGCCAGGACCCGGCCGTGCTCGGTGAGCCGGACGCCGCGACCGATGCGCTCGACGAGCGGGACACCGGCCTGCCGCTGGAGGGTCCGGAGCTGCTGGGACACCGCGCTGGGCGTCCGGTGCGTCGCCGTCGCGACCGCGGTGACGCTGCCCCGCTCGGCGAGTTCGCGGAGGACGGGCAGCAGGGCGATGTCGAAGCCGACCATGCAGGGACCCTACAACGACAGTGTCGGAACGTTCGCTGGTGCTACCGCGTCCGGTGCGGGACGATCGTCCGGTGCTGCTCCGCGACCGCATCCTGGCCCTCGTCGTCGCCGTCGCGTGGGGGCTGAACTTCCCCGCCACGGCGATCGCCCTCGAGCACTACCCGCCGTTCCTGCTCGCCGCACTCCGGTTCACGCTGCTCGCCGTCCCGACGCTGCTGTTCGTGCCGCGGCCGCCGATCCCGTTCCGGTGGATCGTCCTGGTCGGCGCGACGCTCGGCGTGCTGCAGTTCGCGTTCCTCTACCTCGGCATGGCGGCCGGCATGCCCTCGGGGTTGGCGTCGCTCGTCGTGCAGGCCTCGGCACCGTTCACCGTGCTGCTCGCCGGGGTGCTGCTCCGCGAACGGCTGAGCGCCCGGCAGGTGGTCGGGGTCAGCATCGCCGTGGCCGCCCTCGCCGTGATCGCCCTGCACCGTGCCCAGACCGCGGCACTGCTGCCCGTCGTGCTCGTGCTCTGCGGCGCCCTCGGCTGGGCGATCGGCAACGTCGCGACCCGGAAGGCCGGCCCGGTGAACCCGCTGCACCTCACCCTCTGGTGGGCCGTGGTGCCGCCGATCCCGATGGCCGTCCTGTCGTTCCTGGTCGAGGGGCCGGACCGGATCGGGCAGGCGCTCGGCACCGCGTTCACCGCCGCCGCCGTACCCGCGGACCTCGCGGTCCTCTACATCGTGCTGGCGGCGAGCGTCGTCGGCTACGGCATCTGGTCGCGGCTGATGGGCAGGTACCCGTCGAGCACGGTCGCGCCGTTCTCGATGCTGGTGCCGGTCGTCGGGGTGCTGGCATCGTGGGCGGCGTTCGGCGAGGTCCCGGACCTGGTCGAGGTGCTCGCGGGCGCGGTGGTCGTGGGCGCGGTGCTGTGGTCGTCGCGGCCGCCGCGGGCCGGCGCTGCCGGTCGCGAGACGCCGCCGGGCGTCCGAGACGCCGCGGGATCCGGCGGCGTCTCGAGCACACCGGGGCGTCCTGCACAGACGCCGGCGTCTCGACCGTGGACGTCGGCGTCGGCGCCGACACCGGCGTCCCGCGGGCAGCAGCCCCCGGCCGCCGAGCTCAGCCCCGGTGCTGACGCCGTTCCGTGATGATCCCGGCGAGCGCGCCGTGCAGGTGCGGGTAGCGGAACACGTAGCCGGCCTCGGTCAGCCGCGTCGGTACCACCCACCGGCTCTTCAGCACGAGCTCGGTCTCGGTGCGGATGGCGAACGACCCGAGCTCGAGCATCCACCGCCAGGTCGGCAGGCCGAAGCGGCGCCCGACGGCGTCGCGCAGGGTCGCCATCACGGTGCGGTTGTCGGACGGCTCCGGGCTGGTGACGTTCACCGGTCCGTCGATGTCCTCATGGTCGCGGATGAACCGGATCGCACCGAGGACGTCGTCGATGTGCACCCAGCTGAAGCGCTGCCGCCCGTGGGTGTGCCGGTCGTGGTGGTAGGTCCCCGCGGCCAGGCGTGCTCGGGTCGGGAACCACGGCCCGTCGTACTGGGGACCGCCGAGTCCGACCTGCGCCAACCGCAGGAGCGGCAGCAACGCACTGCCGTCGCCGAACACGATCGCCATCCGGAGCGCCACACGCCGTGTCCCGGGCAGGTCCGTCGCGAAGAGTGCGTCCTCCCACGCGCGGGCGACGGAGACCGAGAACCCCTCGCCGAGTTCACCGGTCGCCTCGTCCTGCGGCCGGTCGTCGGCGTGTCGGTAGATCGTCGCAGTCGAGGCGTTCAGCCACAGCGGCGGCGGGTGCTCGGCCGACCGGATCGCCTCGGCGAGTTCGAGCGTGGTGTCGACGCGGGAGCGCATGATCTCCGCTCGGTTCCGGCGCCCGTACCGGCAGTTGACGCTCTTGCCCGCCATGTTCACGACGAGGTCGGCACCGTCCACGAGTTCGCGGATCCGCAGGGTGTTGCCCCACACCGCGTCACCGGTCCTGCCGACGGTGACGACCTGGTACCCCTCGGCGCGGAACGCGTCCTGCAGGTGCCGGCCGACGAAACCACTCGCCCCCGCCACCACCACACGCCGCTGTTGCTGCTGCTCGTCCATGCTGTCCTCCCGGCTCCGGTCACACGTCGTCGGGCACGACGGCGTACCGGAACGCCCCCTCGTACCGGTACAGCGTGCCGATCACCGGCGCGGAGAGCGTCAGGGACACGCGCTGCTCGTCCGCATCGTCATCGAATCGTTCCGTCAGCTCCACCCGCGGCGCGATGACGACCGGGAGGCTCCACTCCCGACCCAGCGCATGCACGGTCACGCGGGTGGAGACCAGGCGGAGCGCCCCCGCGTCGGGTCCGGCCACGGGGACCTCGACCGCCAGCAGCGCGCTCACCCGGCCGCGGTGGCCGAGGTGGTCGACGAGTCCCTCCGGCTCCGCCGTGATCGCGTCGACCATGGTGCGGTCACCGTTCGCGAAGTGGAAGGTGCGGTGCGCGCGGACCGCTGGGCGCGCCTCCCGGCCGGGGTCCGTTCCCGGCCGTCCGCGACGCACCTGGACCGGGCGGTTCTCGACCGTGAACGGGACGTCGTGCTCCCACACCGGGAACATCACCCCGTCCCGCGCGAAGGCGGCCAGGAGCGGCCAGAGCCAGCGCCTCGGGGTGCCGACGACGGAGAAGACGCCGGTGCCGCGGCCGACGTGTCCGGGCGGAACCGCCCCGAAGTAGGTGCGGAGCCGCGGGTGGAGCGCCGCGAGGCCGTCGTCGGGCGCGCTCAGTTGGTACGGCGACCCGGTCACGCTCCGATCCTGGCACGCCGTCGGAGGCGGCTCCTACGATGGGCGACATGGGACACGAGCACGGCCACACGCACGGACACGCGTCCGAGCGTGCGCTGCTGATCGCGTTCTGCATCTCGGCGAGCATCCTGCTGGCCGAGGTCGTCGGCGCGGTCGTCACCGGGTCGCTCGCACTGCTCGTCGACGCCGGGCACATGGTCGTCGACACCGGTGGGCTCGGGATCGGCCTCGTCGCCACCCGGCTCGCCCGGCGCATCCCGACCGCACGGCGCACCTGGGGGTACCAGCGCGCCGAGGTCCTCGGCGCGACGGCCCAGGCGGCGATCCTGCTCGCCGTCGGCGTCTACGTCGTGATCTCGGCGGTGCGACGGTTGTTCGTCCCGGAGGAGATCGATGCCGGACCGCTGCTGGTCTTCGGCTTCGTGGGGCTCATCGGCAACCTCGTCGCGTTCGCGGTGCTGGTCCGGGCATCCGGTGAGGGCTTCACCTCGCGGGCCGCTCGGCTCGAGGTCCTCAACGACACCCTCGGGTCCGTCGCCGTCATCGTCGCGGCCGTCGTGCTGTTCCTGACCGGGTGGCAGCGAGCCGATTCCGTCGCCGCACTGCTCATCGGCGTGCTCATCCTGCCCCGGGCCGTGAAGCTCCTGCGCGAGACCGCCGACGTGCTGCTCGAGGCGACCCCGCGTGGCCTGGACCTGGACGCCGTCCGCGGACACATCCTGGAGCTCGACCACGTCATCGCGGTGCACGACCTGCACGCCACGCTGGTGTCGACGGGCGTCCCGAACCTCACCGCGCACGTCGTGGTGGACGACCACTGCTTCACGACCGCGCACGCGCCGGCGATCCTCGACGAGCTGCAGCAGTGCGTCGCCGAGCACTTCGACGTGCCGGTCGAGCACTCCACGTTCCAGCTCGAGCCCGCTTCGCACCAGCGGCACGAACACGAGGTGCACGCCTGACCGGTGCCGGTGCCGATGCCGGTACCGGTACCGGTGCCGATGCCGATGCCGATGCCGATGCCGATGCCGACGATCGTCTCGGCGTGGTGGCCGGCCGGCGCCAGCCGGTCAGCAGTCGGAGTCGCGCGTCGGGTACGCGGTGATCACCCGCTCGGTGGTCGCCGAGACGATCACCTTGACGAACCCGTCCGGGCTGGGCGTGCTGCCGTCGTCGAAGCGGACGGGTGCGGCGTAACAGACCTTGCCGTCCCCGGCGTCGACGGGAAGCCCCTTCTGCGGATTCGTCAGCGCCGCCCGCACCGCCGTGAGCATGGCGTCGTCCCAGTCCCGCTGCGTGGTGTGCCCCGCCAGGACGTCCTGCCAGTCGCGGGTGTGCCGGACGCGGATGTGCTCGTAGCCCTGCGCCGAGGTGCCGCACTGCAGCACGACCTCGCCGAGTGCGGCCGTGTCGTACCGCGCGACCGAGGCGCGGCCGTCCGACGCGCACCGGTCGAGGACCGCGGTGCCGGGCAGGTCCGGGCCGCTGCGGGTGATGACCGCGACGCTGCTGTCGCTGCTGGTCTCGGTGCTGCCGGTGTCGGTGCTGCCGGTGTCGGCGCCCTGGCCGGCCGGAGCGGTCGCCGTTGCCGAGGGAGCCGCGGAGAGGACGGCGTCGTCACCCTCACGGGCGTTCGTCAGCGCGAAGCCGCCGATCACGACGACGGCGGCGACCACAGCGGCGATGCCGGTCAGGGCGGAACGAGAGCGCTGGGCGGGCATGCGGCCAGTATGCCGGAGGGGTGCGGGCCTCCCGGCCGGAGGGCCGCATGCCCGAGACGCCGCTGGATCCGGCGGCGTCTCGCCGAGTCCGCGGCGTCTCTCGCAGACAGGCCCGTCTCGGCCGGGAGGCGCGTGCCGGTCAGGCGCGTGCGGCCAGTCGGGCTCCGGCGAAGACCGCGAGCGCCGCGACGAGCACCACGTACCCGATGAGCACCGGCAGGGTGGGCAGTACGAGCAGCGCGGCGCCGACCGCGACGACCGGCACGGTGAGCCCGGCGTAGGCGATGAGGAAGGTGGCCGCGAGGACCCCGCCGCGCTCCTCCGGGCCGACGAGGGCACCGGCGCTGCCGATGGAGGCGCGGAAGAGGAGGCCGACGCCGGCACCCGCGACGACGCCACCACCGATGAAGCCGGCGACCTGGAGGACCACCGCGGACACCGCGAGGACGGCGAGCCCGCCGACCAGCAGGACGACGCCGAGACGGATCTGGGTGCGCTGCGGGAGCTTCGCGAACACCACCTGGGACAGGGCACTCGCGGCGAAGACGCCGAAGGTCGTCGCGCCGGCGGCCAGCCGGTCGGTCACGTGGAAGGTGGTGCCGAGGAACGTCGGCGCGACCGACGTGAAGAGCCCCTGCACGGCGAGCGCGGCGAAGGCACCGGTGCCGGCGGCCCAGAACGCGGCGCCCTGGCCCTCGGGTGCCCGCAGCGGCTGCGGGTGGTACGGCACGGGCTCGGTCGGACGGTCGACGGTCTCCGGGACGGCGAGGACGACCACGAACGCGATCACGAGTGCCACGACGAACACCACGTACGGGACCATCAGCGGCCGTCCGACGAACTCGGCCAGCGCGCCGCCGATGAGTGCGCCGAGGGAGAGTCCGCCGAGGTTCACCACGCCAGCTGCGACGCTCGCGCCCTTCGCGGAGGACTCGTCACCGGTCGCCCGGACCTTGAGTTCCCCGAGGTGCGCGGTCGCCGTGGCGGTGAGTGTCCCGACGCCGAGACCGGTGACGAGTCGCGCGACGATCAGACCCGTCACGTCGTTCCAGACCAGGAACAGGACCGCGGCGACGAGTTCCAGCGCGATCGAGACGAGGATGAGCGGGCGACGACCGTGCACGTCGCTGAGGTGCCCGGCGAGCCACAGGGACCCGACCACACCGAGCCCGTAGGCGGCGAAGACGACGGTCGTGGTGAAGGTCGGGAAGCCGTCTCGTGCCTGGTAGATGACGTAGAGCGGCGCGGGGACGGTCGCGAAGGCCATCACCGATGTGAACGCGAAGGCGACGGCCCAGAAGCCGTAGCCGTGGCGCCGGCGGGTGTGCGCAAGACGGCCGCGAGGGGCCGGAGCGGTGGCCGGTGAGCCGGTCGCCGGAGGTTCGATGACGGTTGACATGCTCCGATGCTCGCGCGGCCCGTTCATCGGGTCAAACGGATCATCTTGATGTGCGCCATCGAGATCATCGATGATGGTGGCATGGAGACCCGCCTGCTCGAACAGTTCCTCAACGTCGCGGCCGAGGGCAGCGTCACCCGTGCGGCCGAACGGCTCTGGGCTGCACAGTCGACCGTGTCGGCCGGCATCGCGAGCCTGGAACGGACGCTCGGAGTGCGGCTCTTCGAACGCGGCGGCCGACGCCTCGTCCTGACCGCCACCGGCGAGGACCTGCTGCCCCATGCCCGCGCCGTCCTCGAGTCGCTCGACCGGATGCGCGACGTCGCCGCGGTGTCCGACGCCGAACTCCGCGGCCGGGTCCGGTTGGGGATCTTCACGAGCATGGACGTCGTCGACCTGACCGGCGTCCTGCGCGGCTTCCGGCAGCGCCATCCGCTGGTCGCCGTCGAGCTCATGACCTCACCGAGCGGGACCACGGGGCTCGTGCAGGACCTGGTCGCGGGACGGCTGGACCTCGCGTACACCGGCCTGCCGACGACCCCGTCCGGCGTCGTCGTCGAACCCCTGCGCGAGATGCCGTTCCGGGTGTTCGTCGCCGCCGACCACCCGCTCGCCGGTCGCTCCTCGGTGTCGCTGGCGGAGCTGGCTGACGAGTCCTTCGTGGACACCGCGCACGGAT
Source organism: Curtobacterium sp. MCPF17_031 (assembly GCF_003234035.1). Classification (NCBI taxonomy): domain Bacteria; kingdom Bacillati; phylum Actinomycetota; class Actinomycetes; order Micrococcales; family Microbacteriaceae; genus Curtobacterium; species Curtobacterium sp. MCPF17_031. The sequence goes on from NZ_QKSG01000007.1 coordinate 196,415, forward strand.
TCGCCAACCGGATGATCCTGGACGGTGTACTCGACCGGCTCGGCATCCGGCGCCGGGTGGTCGCCGAGATGAACGACATGCCCGCGGTGGTGCGCTTCGCGTCGGCGGGCATCGGCGTGGGCGTCGTCCCGGACTCGGGCGTCCGCCACGACGGTGCCGTGCTGGAGCTCGAGGACGAGGTCGAGCCGCTCCGGATCGGACTCGCGATGCGCAGCGTCCCGGAGCCCAACCGGGCGACGCAGGCGCTGGCCCGGGCGATCGTCGCAGCGCGGCGCTGACGTCGCGGGCACGGAAGTCCCGGGCACGGACGTCCCGGGCGGTGGCGTCCCAGCGCCGGGTGGCCGCACCGAGCGGGACCGCCGCCCGTGCGTCAGCCGCGGAGCAGCGGCGCGATGCTCTCGACGGACCGTCGTGCGGCCGCCGTGGTCGACAGGAAGCCCACGAGGACGATCGCCGCGCCGATCCCGACGACGATCCACCACATCGGGTGCGTGGCCACCGCGAACCCGGACCCGACCGTCGCGACCGCGCTGGCTCCCGTGACCGTCCCGGCGAGGGCGACTCCGAGCGACACCCCGGTCTGCCGGCTGGTCGAGGCGACGGCGGCAGCGGAACCGGACTGAGCGCGGGGCATCCCCGACACCGCGGTGTTCGTGATGGGTGCGTTCACCATGCCGAACCCGAAGCCGAACAGCACGAACGCCGCCACGAGGACCCACATCGGCGTCGACGCCTGCACGGTCGTCAGGACCGCACCGGCACCGGCGATCCCGATGCCGGCGAGGACGAGCGGCACCCTCGTACCGACGGTGCCGATGAGCCGGCCGGAGATCGGCGACACGAGCATCGTCATCAGGGCGGAGGGAAGCGTCCAGAGGCCCGCCTCGAACGGGGTCATCCCCCGGACCTCCTGGAGGTAGAGCGCGCTGAGGAACAGGAACGCCCCGTTCGCACCGAACGCCACGAGTGCGGTGCCGACGGCGGAGGAGAACGGGATGCTCCGGAAGAACCGGAGGTCGATCAGCGGCTCGGCGGTGCGCCCCTCGACGACCACGAGGGCGACCAGCGCCGCGGCCGCGAGGACGAAGAGTCCGAGCGCGCCGGGCGATGCCCAGCCCAGGCGCGGACCCTCGATGAGACCGCCGACCAGGCTCGCGAGCAGCACGATGACGATGCCCTGCCCGAGCGGGTCGAGCTTCCGCGGCTTCGGCGAACGCGACTCCGGGACGAAGAGGAACGTCAGCACGACCGCGGCGATCCCGATCGGGACGTTGATGAGGAAGATCGCCCGCCACCCCACGGTGTCCGTCAGCGCGCCGCCGACCAGCGGTCCGACGCCCATCGAGACACCGACGACCGCACCCCAGACGCCGACGGCGCGGGCTCGCTCCTTCGCGTCGTCGAAGGTCGCCGTGATGATGCTCATCGCGACCGGGTTCATCATCGACCCGCCGACCGCCTGGACCATGCGGAAGACGACGAGCCAGCCGACACTCGGGGCGAGCGAGCACAGCAGCGACCCGGCCGTGAAGAGCGCGAGCCCGACCTGGAACGTCGTGCGCCGGCCGATGCGGTCCGCCGTCGAACCGGAGAGCAGCAGCAGGCTGGCGAGGACGAGCGTGTAGGCGTCGATGGTCCACTGCAGGCCGGAGATCGTGCTGTGGAGTTCGCGGCCGATGGACGGCAGTGCGACGTTCACCACGGTGGCGTCCATCGACACGATGAACAGGCTCATGCAGCAGACCGCGAGGATCAGGTACCGGTGCCGGTAGCGAGCCGGGAGGCGCGGATCACCCTGCTCGGGCCGGTGCGATCCCGACGTGGTTCGTCGGGTCGTGGACTCAGTGGAAGCCGTCGTCGTCTCCTCGTCCGGGGGTGTTGTGGCCGCCGAGCATGTCGTTGTCGTCCTGGTCGGTGGTCGAGGTCAGCTGGAGCATGGCCATGACGACGACCACGACGACGAAGCTCACGCCGAAGAAGATCAAGGACAGCGTGGGTTCACGCGTCGACATCAGCACGACGAGCCCGACGACGACCGCGATCACGGCGGACATCCCGAGGAGCTCGGCGGGACGCAGACGGTCGCGGCGGGTGGGGGTGCTCATGCGTGTGGTGCTCCGTCCGGGGCGACCGCCGGGGCAGCCGTTCCCCACTTGTGCGAGAGGCCGGCGATCAGGTGGAAGACCGCCGCGATGGCGAGGTAGGCGCCGAGGAGACCGACCAGGACGATCGACGCGTCGAGGGTGCCGGTCACCCGCTCCACCCCGCCGAGCTGCTGCGAGTAGTCCGGCGGCGTCAGCAGGAACGCGATCGCGAGCAACAGCGTGAGGCCGCCGACCGTCGTCCAGTCGCGGGCGAACGGCGAGCGCCGACGGGCCCGCAGACCCTGTGACAGTTCGAGTGCGCCGGTCAGGACGGCGAACGCCACGACCAGGGTGATGAACGCCGGCAGTCCGAGGCCGTTGCACGCGAGCGCCGCGACACCGGCCACGACCGAGAGCGCAGCCTGCGCGAGACCCGAGCGTCGTGAGCGGTCGTCCCCGGGGAGTCGGGACGCGCTGCCCCAGGCGAGCACCGCGCCGTCCACGAGGGCGAAGACACCGAACAGCACCAGGCCGAAGCCGGCCGAGTGGTTCGGGGAGAACGTGATCACCATCGCGATCACGGCTGCCGGAACGGCCCGGAGGACCGGGACCGGCCAGTACCGTGCTCGCTGCGCGGCGTCGTCCACGGAGTGGGACACGGGACCTCTCTCGGGCTGTCGGTTCGTACGGTCGATCCTACCGCCGTCGATGTGGGCACCTGTCCGGCGGGACCGCGGCGGGGTGGGCGGTGCACCCACCCCGCCGGCGCCCTACCCCCGTCCGGCCTGCTGGGCCAACTCGGAGAACAGGCCCGATCCAGAGCACCGGCCTGCGCACTGTCCCGCCTGCGTGCACTGGTCCGTCTGCGCGCACCGGCCCGTCTCGGCGCTCTGCTCGGTGACCTGCCACGACTCGGTGGACTCCGCTCCGTCATGGGTCCGGCGGCGGCGGAGCACCCACACGATGACCCCGGCGGTCGTGAGCAGGAGCCCGGTCAGCCCCACGAGCGCCAGTCCCTGCACTCCCGTGTAGGCCAGCGCGCCCGCCCGTGGCGGTGCTGCGTCCCCCGGCTCGGTGCCCGCCGGGGTCGAGGCGCTCGGCCCGCCCGGTCCGGAGACCGCGCCCGGCAGCCCGCCGGTGCCCGGCGTCGCTGTCGCGTCCGGCCCTCCGGTCCCGCCGGGGCCGTCCGGGTCGCCCGGCCCGTCCGGGTCGCCGGGCCCGTCCGGCTCACCGGGCCCGTCCGGGTCACCCGGCCCGTCAGGCTCTCCCGGCCCGTCCGGGTCACCCGGCCCATCTGGCTCACCCGGCTCGTCCGGGTCGACGACCTGAATCGGCACCTCCGGCGACTCCTCGCCACCGTCCGGGTCGGTCGGGGAAGTCCCGGTGGCCACGTTCACCACGTCGGAACCGTCTCCGGAGTACTGCGGGTCGAGCCGCGCCCGGAACTGGAAGGCGTGCTCCTGTCCCGGAGCCAGGTCCCCGCCACCGGTGCACGTCACCCGCTGCCCCGCAGCCGTGCACGCACCACCCGAGCCACCCGGACCGACGAACGTCAGCTGCGCCGGCAGGTCGTCGACGGCCCCCACGTCGCGCGCGGTCGACGGGCCGTCGTTGCGTGCGGTCACGGTGTACTCGAGCTCGTCACCCGGCTCGACCTGTCCCGGGGTCACGCTCTTGTCGGTCGACACCTGGGCGATCGTGGCAACGGGCGCCGCAGCCCGCGAGGTGTTGTCCGACGGGTTCGTGTCGGACAACCCGGGAGCGGTGTCGATCGTCGCCGTGCTCGCGATCTGACCGGAGGCCCCGGGGTCGAGTCGCCCCTCGATCGTGAACGTCGCCGCGGCACCGGGGGTGAGTCCGACCGCGGTCGAGACGTCCCCGCTCCCCGACGCGTCGCGGCAGGTCGAGGGGCCGGGCACGCTGCAGGTCCACGTGACGTCACGGAGCTGGTCGGGGACGTCCACCGTCACCGGGCTCGGGTCGGATGCGTTCACCCCGACGTTCGACGCCGTGACGGTGTACCGGACACGGTCCCCGGCGACGACCGGCGGCATGTCGTGCTCGACACGGAGGTCGGCGGGCTGGGCCACACGGAGCGCGTCGATCTCGTGCACGCTCCGGAACGACCCGGTGGCCGCGGTGAAACCCAGCCGGAGGGTCTCCGGGAGCGGCGCCTGGCCCGGGCCCTGCAACTGCACGTGGTCGAGTACGGTGCGGTCGGCACCGCCCGGGAAGGACAGCCGGACGGTGAGGGTCAGGCCGTCGTCCTCGGGCTGCAGGACGACACGCACCTTCCGCGGGACGCGGGAACCGGTCGCCACCCCGCCGTCGATCACGGCGTGCTGGACGAAGCGGTACCCGGTCGTGCCGTCACCGGAACCCCGGATCGTCACGGTGTCGGGGGTGCGACCGGGGCCGCTGTCGTTGAACGGCAGCGAGAAGTTGCCGTACTGGTCGAGGGCCACGGCCGCGAACGCGCCCGGCAGACCGGGCAACGTGCAGGTCGACTGTCCCTGGGTGTCCGCGGCCCGGCAGGAGTACCCGAGGGCGGCACCGTAGGCGCCGACACCCGGTGGCACGGAGCCGTCGGCCAGGGACAGGAGCAGGCCGTCCGCCCCCTGCGCGTCCTCGGTGTACATCGCGTAGTCGAACTCGATGTCGAGTCCACGGTCGGACGGGAACGAGTCGTCCATCGCCCAGGCACCCGCAGCGTTGAAGACGGCGTCCGTCAGGCGGAGTCGACCGTCGACGATGTGGGCGTCACCGCTCAGCGTGCCGCCGTCCGCGGTGGCGAACCCGGTCGAGAACGGGAAGGTGAGGTCGTCCGCCGCGGCGGTCCCGCTGACGCCGAGCGGGGTCGCCGCGCCCATGGCGACGGCGACCGCCGCCCCGGCTGCCCAGCGCCGCAGCCCCCGTCGAGCAGCCCGGCGACGGAGCCCTGGCCGGACGTCCGGAGGTGCGGGGAACGGAGGTGGACCGGTGCGCTTCGTGTCATGTGTCATGCCACGATCGTGGCGCCGCGGCGATCTCCCCCAGGGGCCTGGTCGACGACCTGTGGAGCGACGCTGCGAGCCTGGCTGCTGTGCAGGAGGAGCTGGTCAGGTGGTGGGCGGCCCTCCCGCGACTACGCCAGCCAGACGGTGGTGTGCCCGGGGAGCTCGCCGTCGGTGAGCGGCGCGGACGTCACCACGACGGCGCCCTCGGGCATCGGCACCGGCTCGGCGCCGAAGTTCGTGTACGACCGCCACCCGTCGTGCCGCGCGAACGCGACGACCTCGGGCGACGACGTCTCGATCCACTCGAGCTCCTCGCCCTGCTGCAGGCGCCGACGGGCAGACAGCGCCTCCCGGTAGAAGGACAGCGTCGAACCGGGCACCCGGTCCTCGGCCTCGACGCTCGAGGCGCCGAAGTCCGACGGCTGCGGCAGGTGCGGTGCGGCGTCACCGAAGCCGAACGAGGGTCCGGTCTCGGTCCAGGGGATCGGCACCCGGCAGCCGTCCCGGCCCTTGACGGTGTGCCCGGTCCGGGGCCACTTCGGGTCCTGCAGCTGGTCGTGCGGGATCGCGGGCGCCTCGTGCAGGCCGAGTTCCTCGCCCTGGTACACGTAGGACGACCCGGGCAGCGCGAGGACGAGGAGGGTCGCAGCCCGCGCGCGTCGGAGTCCCCCGTCACGGTCGAGTGGCGGCGTCTGCCCGTCCGTCATCAGCCACTCGTCGGTGTCCGTACCGTCGGGCAGCCCGTACCGGGTGGCGTGCCGCACGACGTCGTGGTTCGAGAGCACCCACGTGCTCGAGCCCCCGGAGGTCTGCGCTCCGTCCAGGTTCTGCGCGATGAGCGTGCGGAACTCGGTCGCGTCGAACGGCGCCTCGAGGAGGTCGAAGTTGAACGCCTGCCCGAGCTCGGTCGGCCGGGCGTACAGGACGCGGCGGGGCGCCGGCGCCCAGGCCTCGGCGATCGCGGCACGGGGCGGCGAGTAGCTGTTGAGCACCTTCCGCCAGGCGGCGAAGATCTCGTGCACCTCGTCGCGGTCGTACAGCGGGTCTGAGCCGTCGAGCGGCAGCTGCTGTTCGTTCGACGGGCGGTACGGCTCCGACAGGTCCTTCGCGAGCCCGTGCGCGACGTCCACGCGGAATCCGTCGACCCCGCGGTCGGACCAGAAGCGCAGGGTGTGCTCGAAGTCCTGGTGGACCTCGGGGTTGGACCAGTCCAGGTCGGGCTGTTCCGGCGCGAACAGGTGCAGGTACCACTGTCCGTCAGGGACCCGGGTCCAGGCGCTGCCGCCGAAGTTGGACACCCAGTCGCTCGGCGGCTGCTCGCCGTCCGTCCCGGCACCCTCGCGGAAGACGTAGCGCGCCCGTTCCGGGGAACCGGGCGCCGCGGCGAGCGCGGCACGGAACCACTCGTGCTGGTCCGAGGTGTGGTTCGGCACGAGGTCGACGATCACGCGCAGGTCGTGCTCGTGGGCGGCGTGGATGAGCTCGTCGATCTGATCGAGGGAACCGAGCTTCGGGTCGACGTCGCGGTAGTCGGCGACGTCGTACCCGCCGTCGGCGAGGGGCGACGGGTAGAACGGCGAGAGCCAGAGCGCGTCCACACCGAGTTCCGCCAGGTAGGGCACCCGGCTGGTGACGCCGGCGATGTCCCCGATGCCGTCCGCGTCCGAGTCGGCGAAGCTGCGCGGGTACACCTGGTAGACGACGGCCTGCCGCCACCAGTTCGGGTCGGTGGTGCGGGGCGTGTCGCTCGGCGTGCGTCTCGGGGTCACCTGGCCGACACTACCGACGGCTGCTCCGCGTGTCGGGAGGCCCGGACACGCCCGCCTGGTCAGCGCGGGAATCCCGCGCGGGATGGATTGGTTGTCGGTCGAACCATCACGACCAGAAGGAACGTCATGACCCAGATCGTCGCCCTCGTGGGCAGCCTCCGCGCCGGATCCATCAACCGCAAACTCACCGAGGCAGCCGTCCAGCACGCTCCAGAGGGCATCGAGCTCTCGGTCTTCGACGGCATCGTGGACCTGCCGTTCTACAACGAGGACATCGACGGCGACACCCCGCCGGCCGCTGCGGTCGCGTTCCGTCAGGCCGTCGCCGCCGCCGACGGCCTCCTGCTCGTCACCCCCGAGTACAACGGCACGATGCCGGCCGTGCTGAAGAACGCACTCGACTGGGCCTCGCGTCCGTTCGGCTCGTCGCCGATCTCCGGCAAGCCGCTCGCGGTCATCGGGTCGGCGTTCGGCCAGTACGGCGGCGTCTGGGCCCACGACGACGCCCGCAAGGCCGCCGGCATCGCGGGCGCGAAGGTCCTGGAGGACGTCAAGGTCGCGATCCCGCAGTCCGTCGTCCGCTTCGCCGAGACGCACCCGCGTGAGGACGAAGAGGTCGTCGGCCTCGTCCGTGGCGCCCTGACCGCGCTCGCCGACGCCGCCGACGAGTCCGTCGCCGCGTAGCCCACCCGACGTCGCGACGGACCCGAACCGACACGACGGGACAGGACAGGACACGGACCAGCACGACCGACGACGGACGGGAGGCTCCCCACCAGCGGGTGGGCAGCCTCCCGTCCGTCATGTCCAGGAGATCGTTCGGCAGCCTCGTCACCAGACGGATTACCATCATCGGATGACGACGCAGGAGATCGAGGAGCCGTCCGGCTACTGGTTCCCGGACGACGACGCCACCCAGCGCGGTGTCGCCGTGTTGAACGCACTGCGTCGCTACCGGGCCTCCGAGACGGCGATGCGCCGCCGTACCCGTGACTCGATGGGCATGGGCGAGACAGACCTGCTGGCGGTCCGCCACCTGCTGCAGGCCCAGCGCGCCGGCCGCTCGGTCAGCCCGAAGGACCTGTCCGCCTACCTCAAGATCTCGTCCGCCTCGACGACGATCCTGGTCGACCGTCTGGTCAAGAGCGGGCACGTGCGTCGTGAGCCGCACCCCACCGACCGCCGCGGGCTCATCATCGTGCCGACCACCGAGACCGACGCCGAGGTCCGGGCCACGCTCGGCATCATGCACCGCCGCATGATGCAGATCGCCGAGGACCTGTCCTCGACCGACGCCCGCGTCGTCGCGATGTTCCTCGAGGAGATGCGCATCGCCGTCGACCAGGTCGACCCGCCCGTCGTCGCGCACTGACGTCCCGGTCGGGATGCCCGGGCCACGGTTCCTCGACACCCACTGGGAACTCGTCGTCGCGGAGCGCGTAGACCAGAAGGGTCAGTCCCGCGAAGAAGGAGTCGTCACATGCACGCATCGGACAAGCTCGCCGCCAACATGCAGAAGGTCCTCGTCGACCTGATCGACCTGCACCTGCAGGGCAAGCAGGCCCACTGGAACATCCTCGGCACCAACTTCCGTGACCTCCACCTGCAGCTCGACGAGATCGTCGACGCGGCTCGTGAGTTCGCCGACGACATGGCAGAGCGCATGCGCGCGCTCTACGCCGTCCCGGACGGCCGTGCCGCGACCGTCGCTGCCGGCACCCACCTCGACGCGTTCCCCGACGGCGAGGTGCTCACGCACGATGCCATCGACCTGGTCACGCTGCGCCTCTACCAGGCCACCGCGACCATGCGCGACGTGCACGACGAGGTCGACGACGAGGACCCGACGACCGCCGACCTGCTGCACGGCTTCATCGAGCGCCTCGAGCAGCTCGCCTGGATGGTCAGTGCAGAGAACCGTGCCCCCCGGACGCCGCTGGCGAGCGCGACGACCGCCGCGGTGGCCGAAGCATCTGAGCACGAGTAAGTCCGGGCCACACGTGGACCTCGGGATCCAGGGCAAGACCGCGCTCGTCTTCGGCAGTGACTCCGGCATCGGCTGGAACACCGCGCGCATCCTCCTGGCGGAGGGTGCCACCGTGGTCGTCACCGACATCGAGCAGAGCCGACTCGACACCAGCGCCGACCAGCTCGAGGCGCCGCCCGGCAGACTCCACGCGTTCGCTGCGGACGTCCGCAGCGCCGAGAGCCTCGCCGCGTTGCACGAGCAGGTGCGGGACGCGGTCGGCGAGATCGACATCCTGGTGCAGTCCTCAGGCGTCACCGGCGCCCAGGGGATGTTCCACGAGATCGACGAGGCCGGCTGGCAGGAGACGCTCGACGTCGACCTGATGGGGCCGGTCCGGATCACCCGCGAGTTCATCGGGGACCTGCGGAACGGCGGTTGGGGGCGGATCGTCTACCTGGTGTCCGAAGACGCCACGCAACCGTACGACGACGAGTTGCCGTACTGCGCAGCGAAGGCCGGGGTGCTGTCGTTCGCCAAGGGCCTGTCGCGGTCCTACGCGAAGGAGGGGCTGCTCGTGAACACCGTCTCCCCGGCATTCATCCACACCCCGATGACTGACGCCATGATGGACAAGCGGGCGAAGCAGCTCGGCACGTCGTTCGACGAGGCGATCTCGAGCTTCCTCGACGAGGAGCGCCCGTACCTGGAGCTCAAGCGTCGTGGTGAGCCGGAAGAGGTCGCGAACGTGGTGGCGTTCCTCTGCTCCGAACTCGCCAGCTTCGTGAACGGCTCGAACTACCGCGTCGACTCCGGCTCCGTCGCCACCATCTGAGCGCACGCGTGCGCCCTGGACAGACGGTCGGCATGCCGCCGACGGTCGGTCGGGACGCTCACACGAGAGGCCCGTGACCGGCTCTGCGGAACCGGTGACGGGCCTGCCGTGCGCCCGCGGGTCAGAACGGGCGGCGGTCGCCGCGGGGCCGGGGATGGGCCGTGTCGGCCACTGTCCCGCGGACCCCGGGGACGACCGGCGCCCCGTCTCCGTCCGTCGTCGCGCCGACGTGCGACTGCTCCGCCGCTCCGAGCTGCTCGTCGTCGCGCTCCGCCCTGCCGATGAGCTGCAGGAAGCGGGACCGCACCACGAGCCAGCGGTCCGTCGCGCTGAGGCGGTCGAGGTCGGACGCGATCGAGTCGTCACGAACACGCTGCAGGGACGAGACGCCACGGTCCCGCAGACGACCGTCGACGTGCGCGACCACGATCCGTGCGACCGCGTCGGCCCGGGCCTGCATCACCGAGTGCCCACCATCGACGACCTCTCGGAGGACCGCGTACGGGAGCACCCGGGCCAGGCGTCTGATCCAGGAGCGTGGCACCAGCGCGTCGTGCTCGCCGCGGACGACCAGGGTGTGTGCCTGCACGTCGGCGGCGCGTTCCTCGATGGGGTAGGCGATCATCGCCGGCAACAGCGTGCGGAACCAGTGCCACCCACCGAGCGCGGACGTGGTGACCCCGTGCCAGCGGACCGCGGATGGTTCGTGCACCGCCGACCGCAGGAACCGGATCGTGGCCTTCGACACCGACCGCGAACCCGGCTCGAGGACCGGACTGATGAGCACGACGTCGGAGACGTCCGGTCGACGGGCCGCGACCTCGACGACGACCTGCGCTCCCATCGAGTGGCCGATGAGCACCGGGTCGTGCAACCCGAGGTGGTCGATGACCTGCTCGACCGCATCGGCGTAGCGCTCGATCGAGACGGCTCCCCGGAACCACGGCACTCCCGGGGAGCCCGGCAGGTCCAGCGCGTGCACCGGGCCGTTCCCGTCGAGGTGCGACACGAGCCGCTCGGGGGAGGTCTCCGCGATGCCGGGTCCCGCGACGAGCACGAACGCACGGTCACCGGGCTGCCCGGAGGAACCGACGCGAACGTGCGTGCCGTCCACGGCGACGCGGTGGACGCGGACCTCGAGGGCCGGGTCGGTGGTGCGGGCGGGAGCACCGCCGGGGTCGGGTGCGCCGGGTGGGAAGGGGCCCTCCGGGTGGTGCACGTCGTTCACTGGCGCTCCTCGCGGTCACTGGCGGTCGCCCAGGCTACCGCGGCCGTGCGACCGTCCCCGCGATGCCGGTCCGCACCCGGGTCGACTGCGGCAGGACTCAGCCGCCGAACGGGAAGGCCGGACGGCCGTGCACGCTGGTCGGCACCGCGAAGACGGAACCGGAGTGCGGCGCCCGGGCGAGCTGCTCCTCGGTCATGTTCTCCCGCGCGGTCCCGACGAGCAGCAGGGACATGTCCGTGCCGCCGAACGCCACCGAGGTCACGTTCGGCGCCGGGATCTCGACGGTCTCGAGGTGCGTGCCGTCCGGGCCGTAGCGCTCGACCCGGGACTCGCCGTAGATCGCGCCCCAGAAGCAGCCCGCGTCGTCGCGCACGAGCCCGTCGTGTGCTGACCCCTGGATGAACGGCACGAGGTCGCCGAGGACACCGTCCGGGCCGTAGGAGCCACGGTAGATCGTCTCCGTGTCGGTGTCGGTGACGTACATCTCGGAGCCGTCGTCGTTCCACTCCATGCCGTTGGTCGTGCCGAACCCGGTCCGCAGGACCCGCACCGACCCGTCCGGCGAGAACGAGTACAGCACCCCGGCGGGCGGTCCGTCCGTCGGGTCCATGCTGCCGACCAGGAACCGTCCGAACGGGTCGCACTTGCCCTCGTTGAAGCGCATCTCCTGGTTCGCGTGCTCGACGCTCGCCAGCTGTCGTTCGACGTGACCCTCGTCGTCGGTCAGCACCACGGTGTCGTCCTGTGCTGCGACGAAGCCGCCGCCCGCCCTGGGCTGGAAGGAGGCCAGCGGCGGGCCGAGCTCGGCGGTGCGCAGCACCCGGCCGTCCGCGTCCGCGGTCATGAGGGTGCCGTTCGGGATGTCCGCCCAGCGGGCGACCCCCTGGTCGGGGTCCCACACGATGCTCTCGGCGAGGGTGACCTGCACGTCGGAGAACACGGTGGCAGGACCGGCAGTGGCGCTCGTCGTCATGTCCTCCGTTCTACCGGTGCCGTGGTCCGCCGGGGTTCAGCCGACCGGCCGCCGTCCCGATCACGCGGGACCGGGACGGCGGCGGGCGCCGTCGTCACTGCTCGGTCGTGCGGCGGAGCACCAGGAAGCGGGAGCCGTACGCGCCGATGCTCAGCGGGAAGCTGCACAGGTCGTCGACGGTGCCGAGCTCGCTGTGGTCCGTGGCGTCGAGGACCGTCGCACCGTGCGGGAGCGACTCCGACCGGATGGTCCCGTCGAGCGCGGTGTCCGTCATGTTGAGCACGGTGATCTGCACGACCGGCTCACCCGTCTCGTCCGTCGACTCGAGTTCGTGCACCATCACGAGCATCCCGCGGTGCGCGACCTCGGGGACGTCCACCTGGCGTGCCGACGCGATGCCGTACTCGGTGCGGACCCGCAGGAGCTCGCTGAGCCGGGACGCGAACGAGTCCCGCCGCTCGAGCTGTTCCGGCAGCGGACCGTAGAGGGAGCGGGCCCGCGGCATGCCGGACGCAGAGCGCTCGGTGTCCGGTGCCACGCCGAGCAGGTCGTGTGCGCCGCGCTCGATCCACCGGGTGTCGCCCTCGGCGATGAGGTCGGTGACGAGTTCCCGCGGGAGCGTCAGCGACCCGAGCAGGTCCCACCCGGACATCGCGAAGACCCCGGGCTGCCAGGCGTTGAAGGCGGCGAGCAGCAGGTGCGCGTCGCGGATCTGCGGGACGTCCTCGTCCTCGATGTCGTCGAGGGTCGTGTGCCCCTGGGTCGCGGCGATGAGCGACGCCGTCGTGCAGGCGATGCCGTTCGTCGTGAACACCAGGTTGTAGTCCGCGGCCTCGCCGGTCAGCGCCTCGGTGAGGTCCGCGCGGATCCGCTCGGCGAGCGCTCCACCCGTGGTCTCCTCGCCGTGGAACGTGTAGACGTCGTCTTGGTGCAGGGTCGCCCAGTGCACGAGCTCGTAGGTGAGCTCGTCGTGGTTCTGCATACCGTGCACGAGGCTCACCGGTTCGACGCCGAGCTCCAGCGAGGTGCGGAGGGTCAGACGGAGGAACTCGGTGTCACCCGTGGCGAGGGCGTGGTGGTACGCCGGCCGGTTGATGAAGTCGTACGACAGATCGGCGCCGACGGCTCCGGTGTCACGGATGTCCTCGATCGTCAGGTTGAGTTCCTGGAAGGTGAAGCCACCGACCTTGCGCACCATGCCCGCGATGACGTGGTTCGCCGCGTGCGAGAGCGGGTGTCCCTCGGACCAGCCCGGTGCACCTTCGGCGCTCTTCTCCACGCCCAGGAACCCGTTGGCGTCCAACCGGAGCGCGCTGGTGCCCAGGTCGCCGAGCGAGTGCAGGGCGTCACCGATCACCAGACGCATGCCGGCGAAGGTCGGGTCGAGCCAGTTGACGGACGGCTGCCCCTCCTTGAAGTAGTGCAGGTAGACCCAGCGCCGGGTGGTGCCGTCGACGCCGACGACCGGGGCCGTGACGCTCCAGTTCGTCTCCTTGACCCCGGGCTGGTGGAAGATCACCCGCTGCAGCTCACCGATGATGTAGCCGCGCTCGGCGAGGGCCGACTCGGTCGCGGCGTCCAGGTTGAGCGAGTCGCGGTGCTCCGGCACGGTCGGGAGCAGGTGCCACTCCTCCGGCGGGATCTCCACCATGTGGTAGATCCCGGGGTAGTCCTTGAACGCCATCTCGGCCAGGCGGAAGTCGGCACCCTTGCCGGTGTGCCCCGGGACGATGTCGTCGATGATGCTGCCGCCGTGCTCCTCGGCGACGTCGGTCATCCGCTGGAACGTCTCCTCGTCGCCGAAGGTCGGGTCGATCTGCGTCCCGATCCGGTCGAAGTGGCCGTCGACGCTGGGGGTCTCCTGCCAGCCGCGGATGCCGCCGGCGCGCTTCACCGGGCCGGTGTGCACGCCGTTGATGCCGATCTGCTCGAACGCCGACCACAGCTCGGGGTCGGCGAGCGCCGTCAGGAAGGACTCCCCTTGGCGGGTGATGAGCGAGATCGGGTAGGCCGTGAACCAGACGTCCGAGGTCGCCACGGCACGCCGGGCGTCCGGTCGGGCGTAGGGGTTCCGCCACATGGCGGGCGTCCCCGACAGCTGGCGACTCAGGACGTCCGCGTCCTTGAGCATCGACTGTCGGACGAGCCACTCGATGTAGGCGGGGTTCTCACCGTTCGCCGCGCGCGGGTCGGAGAACCGGCGCTGCAGACTGCCGCCGCGCAGGTTCACCCGGGGCCGCAGGCGACGGGGTCGCGCCGGGTACAGCTGCTCGTCGTAGGTGATCTCGGGAACCGACGACGTCGTGTCCTCGGTGCCCGGTTCGTCGTCGCCCTGGTCGGCGCCCCGCTCCGGGACACCACCCACCGGGAGCCGGTCGCCGGTGATCTGCTCGTCCGCGACCCGCTCGTCCATCCGGGATGCCTCGTCGTCCATGTCCACGGACCCCACGCTAGTCACGCGATGCCGGGGACGACCGCCGGTTCACCGGTGGTCAGCCAGCGCGGTCCGGCTCCGGCGTGGCGCGGACATCCCCGGTGTGCCTGCCACCGGTGTGCAGGGCCCCCGCGTGGGAGCCTCCGGTGCGGGGACCGACGGTGTGCGCTCCCCCGGTGTGCGGCAGGGGGAACGCGTCGCTGGTGCGCAGGGACTCCTGCCGGAGCTCCAGCTGGGTGACCGCCAGTGCGGCGAGGTCCCGCAGGTTCGCCATGTCGGCGTCGTCGGCCGTGCGGGGACGCGAGTCGAGCACCGCGAGGGTGCCGATCGTCACGCCGTCGTGGCGGACCAGGGGCACGCTGACGTAGAACCGGATGCCGAGCGGACCGGTGACGAGCGGGCTGTTCCGCATCTCAGGGTGGGTCGACCCGTCCGGGATCACGACCGGGACCGGCACCGGTGCGAAGCCGTTGCGGAAGGTGATGCTCCGTGCGGACTTGTCGATGCCGTCCGCGACGTAGGACTGCGACCACTCCCGGTCCTCGTCGAGCACCTCGATGAGGGCGATCGGCGCGTCGAACAGCCGGGCCGCCATCGCGGTGGTCCGCTGCAGCGCTTCCTCCGGCAGGACATCGAGCGTCGTCGGGCGCGCCGGGACGCTGTCGGCCGTGCCCGCCGCGGCGGCAGCGGTGCCGCCGGGCGCCCCGGTGGTGGGCCCCGTCGTCGGCGGGACGTCAGCCTGCGGCTCGTCCGCTGCCGTGTCCGCGATCACCACGTGTCGGAGCAACGCGACCAGCTCGCCGCCGACCGGCCGAGCCGCCGGGTCCTGCGCGGTCATGGCCGCGAGCGCCTGCCGCCAGTGCTCGGGCAACGGCTCCGGGACCACCGGGTCCCGCGACAGCCGCGCCAGCGCCGACTCGACGAGCGATCCCGGGAACTCGCGCCGCCGGGTGAAGCACTGCAGCAGCACCAGGCCGAGCGAGTACACGTCGCTGGCCGGGCCGACCTCGGTGCCGCGCGCCTGCTCCGGGCTGAGGTACGCGGCAGTCCCGGTCGTCACGCCGTCCGCGGTGAGTCGCTCGACCCCGGCGGCCAGGGCGATCCCGAAGTCGGTGAGTCGCGCCCGCGCTCGGTCGGACCCGTTGCCGTAGTCGACGAGCAGGATGTTCGACGGCTTGATGTCGCGGTGGACGACGCCCTGCGCGTGGATGTAGTCGAGCGCCTCGGCCATGTCGAAGCCGATCTCGGCGATGTGCCGGGAGGCGAGCGGCCCGAGCGACAACCGCTCCTCGAGGTCCTGGCCGTGCACGAGCGCCATCACGATGAACCGCTGCACGGACCCGCGCTCGTCCTCGACGACGCCGGCGTCGAGCAGGCTGACCAGGTTGTGGTGGTCGAGCGAGGCCAGGACGCCCTGCTCGGCTTCCTGGCGCGCGATGTCGACGATGCCGGGGTGGAAGAGCTTCACGGCGACGGGCCGGTCCAGGCTCTCGTCCCACGCCCGGTGGACGACGGACATGCCGCCGCGACCGATCACCTGCTCCAAGCGGTACCGGCCTGCCAGGAGCGCAGCGCTCTCCTGCTGTCCCTCCGTCGGAACCATGCTTCCTCGTCTTCGGTGTGGGCGACTCGCGATGCGCCGACGCTGGTGTCGAGAACTCGACGATGCATCATCCCATCACGGGGGCCGCACCGTCCGCCACGATCCCGTGGGCGCGGTCAGATCCGCGCGTACCGTGCCCGGAAGAAGCTGTAGACGCCGAACGCCGCGAACCCGAGCCCCACCACGACGAGCACGACGGAGCCTCCCGGCATCGACCGGAGGGCATCGAACGCCCCGTCCAGCCCGCTCGCCTGGTCCGGGTCGCTCCGGACGGCCGCCACGGCCACGAGCACCCCGACGATGACCACGGCGACCCCCTTCGCGATGTAGCCGAGCGTCGCGAGCACCGCCACGGGCCGACGCAGGGACCGCGGCTGCGGACGGAGCTTCTTCTCCCACGACCCGCGGAGGCCGATCACGACGAGGCCGACGCCGATGGCGATCGCGACGGCCGCGACGAGGAACAGGAGCACGACCCCGCCCGGTGTCGCGAGGGCCGTGGCCGCCGCGCTCCGCGTCGACCCGCTCGAGCTCTTCCCCGCACCGAGCGCGTGACTGGCCGAGGAGTACGCGATCACTCCGGAGACCACGGCCCTGCCGACGTTCGACGCCCGGGCCAGCCAGGCGCGCGCGTCGTCGGTGCGCCCGCCGATGACGGCCTCGACGACGAGTCGGACGGTCAGCGCGGCGGTCCCGACGGCGACGATCCAGAGGAGCACGACCCCGCCGGGCACCGAGGCGAGCTGCGCGAGGGCGCCGGACTGGTCGGTGTCCCCCGACTGCGCGCCACTGCCGGCCGCGGCGGTGCCGATGCCGAGCAGCACCGCGAGGTACCCGATGAGCAGGTGCACGACGCCGGTGCCGACGAACCCGGCCCTGGCCGTGGTCTCGAACCACCGACTGTCGGCGGCCCGGCGCGCCTGTCGTCCGGTCTCGCGGGCTGCGTCCTGTGCTGCGTCGGTCACCCCATGAGCTTGCCCGACCACGCGGTCCCTGTCCGGCCGGTCCCGGTCCGGTGAGGCCGCGGCGGACGGGAGGCCCGTGGCCAGGCCGTCACGGCCCTCCCGTCCGTCGTCGTGTCGCGGGGTCAGTCCCCCTTGACGTTCACGATCTGCCGCAGCGTGTGCCGCACCGTGACCAGGTCGGCGGCGTCCGCCATCACCTGGTCGATCGGCTTGTACGCGGCCGGGATCTCGTCGAGGAACGCGTCGGTGTCGCGGTACTCGATGCCGACCATCGCCTGCCGGAGTTGCTCGTGTGTGAACGTGCGCCGGGCCGCAGACCGCGAGTACGACCGGCCCGCGCCGTGCGGCGAAGACTCGAGCGACGGCTTGTTGCCCCGCCCCTCGACCACGTACGACGCCGTGCCCATCGACCCCGGGATGAGCCCGGGCTGCCCGGACCTCGCCTGGATCGCACCCTTGCGGGACACCCAGACCGACTTGCCCCAGTGCTCCTCACGCTGGGTGAAGTTGTGGTGGCAGTTGATCCGCTCGAGCTCCTGCACCTCGCTGTCGACCACGCCCGCGAGCTGCCGGACGACGCGGTCCATCATCTCCTCGCGGTTGAGCAGGGCGAAGTGCTGCGCCCACCGCAGTTCGGCGATGTACCGGTCGAACTCCGCGGTGCCCTCCACCAGGTAGGCGAGGTCGGGGTCCGGCAACTCGATCCACCAGCGTTCCATGGCGTGTTTGGCGACCGCGATGTGACGCTGGGCGATCTTGTTGCCGACACCACGGGAGCCGGAGTGCAGGAACAGCCAGACCCGGTCGTCCTCGTCGAGCGAGACCTCGATGAAGTGGTTGCCCGAGCCGAGCGTGCCGAGCTGGTTCCGCCACTTGGCGAGCGCCCCGGCCGGGTCGAAGCCGGCCCGCTCGGCCCGGGCTTCGAGGTCGGCGATGCGCGGGGCGGCGGTCTCGACGATCGTCCGGTTCGACGCCCCGGCGGACACCGGGATCGCCCGTTCGATCGACTCCCGGAGCGGCCGGAGGTCCGTCGGTAGGTCGGAGCGATGGAACCCGGTGCGCACCGCGATCATGCCGCAGCCGATGTCGACGCCCACCGCGGCGGGCATCACCGCGCCGAGGGTCGGGATGACCGACCCGACGGTGGCGCCGAGCCCGAGGTGCGCGTCCGGCATCAGCGCGAGGTGCGGGTAGACGAAGGGCATGTCCGCGGTCGTGCGGGCCTGCTGCTCGGTGCTCTCCTCGAGCATCGAGGCCCAGGAGAGCAAGCGGTTCGTGATCTTCTGCATGGTGGTGTCCCTGTCGGACGACGTCGGGGTGACGGTCCGCCCGTCCGGGCAGAACCGAGAAGCGTAGCGTGCCCACGAACACCTGCACGAGGGCACATCCGGGGTACGTGGCGTCCGCGGCACGTCGAGCGGTTCCGGGCACGATGGAGCCATGACCGAACGGACACGGGACACCCCCGACGCCACCGACAACGAGGAGCGCACCGACGGGTACGTCCCGCTCCGCTCCTACGGCGCGATCGGTGACGGCAGGACCGTGGCACTCATCGCCCGGGACGGCCGGATCGACTGGCTGCCGATCCCCGCGATGGACTCGCCACCGGTGTTCGCGAGCATCCTCGACGCCGAGCACGGTGGGCACGTCGCCCTCCGGCCGGTCGACGACGACGCCTCGGTCTCCCGGAAGTACATACCGGGGACGAACGTCCTGCTCTCCACCTGGACGACGTCCTCAGGACAGGCCACCGTGACGGACGCGATGGTGACGGGGGTCGCCGGTCGCCTGCCGTGGGCCGAGATCGGCCGCTGCGTGCAGGGCGTCGAGGGGTCCGTCGAGATGGAGTGGGCCGTCGTCCCGGGCACGCTGCTGAACACCGCCGAGCCGGAACGTCTCGACACCGTGAACGGCACCGTCATCGGGATCGACGGCATCACCATCGCGGTCGTCGAGCAGGGCTTCGAACCGGTGCACGACGACGGGCCGCGGTTCTCGGGACGCTTCCACACGACCGAGGGGTCGAAGCACATCCTGACGATCGTGGGCACGCACGACGAACCGATCTTCATGCCCGACCCGCAGCGCTCGATGGAGGGCATCGACCGCACGATCGAGAACTGGTCGACGTGGTCGACGGAGTTCTCCTACGACGGACCATGGTCCGAGGCCGTGCAGCGGAGCGCCCTCGCCTTGAAGCTGCTGATCTCCTCGCCGACCGGAGCGATCGCGGCGGCGCCGACCACGAGCCTCCCGGAGAACCGCGACGGCGGGAAGAACTGGGACTACCGGTTCGCCTGGGTCCGGGACCTCGCGTACACGGTCAACGCGCTCACGCGCTTCGGCCTGCGCGAGGAGACGCACGCGGCCGTCTCGTGGGTGATGCGGACCATCGCCGAACACGACGAGACGATGCCGATCTTCTACGGCCTGGACGGTTCGAAGAGCGACACGGTCGAGGAGCGTGACGTCCCGGGGTGGACCGGCATCGGACCCGTGACCATCGGCAACCGCGCCGGTGACCAGCTGCAGCTCGGCGTCTGGGGCGACGTCTTCGCGATCATGCGCCAGTACGTCAACGCCGGCAACGTGCTCGACCGGAAGACCGCGTCGGTGCTGCAGGACCTGGCCGACGACGCCTGCCACCGCTGGGTGGAACGGGACTCGGGCATGTGGGAACTCGAGGACGCGCAGCACTACGTCACGAGCAAGATCGGCTGCTGGCAGGCGCTCGACGCCGCGGTCGAGCTGCACGACGCCGGCATGATCGACGGCCCGCGGGACAAGTGGGTCGAGAACCGCGAGCTCATCGAGCAGTGGGTCGGCGAGCACGGATGGGACGAGGAGCTCGGCCACTACGTGATGTACCCGGGCTCGGACGCCCTGGACACCTCGATCCTGCTGCACGCGATGTCGACGTTCGACCGTGGGCCCCGGATGGAGTCGACGATCCGGGCGATCGAGGAGCAGCTGCAGCGCGGCCCACTCGTCTACCGGTACTCCGGCATCGAGGACGAGGAGTCGCCGTTCGTCGCGTGCTCGTTCTGGTTGGCCGCCGCGATGGCGTGCGTGGGCCGGCACGACGACGCGGAACACCTGATGGACGAGATGGTCGACCAGGCGAACGAGGTGGGTCTGTTCAGCGAGATGATCAGCGAGGAAGGCGAGTTCATGGGCAACCTCCCGCAGGGGCTGTCGCACCTGGCGCTCATCCAGGCCGCGCTGACCATCGAGGAGGTCAGCCGACCGTGATCGCCACCAGGCCGGCGACCCCCACCAGGTAGAGCACGACGACGACGAACGAGTCGATGCCCATCCCGACGATCCGCCGCTGCGGCCGGAACACGAGCCCCACCGCGTAGACCAGGGTCAGCAGCGCCGCGAGCGCCGTCAGGTACACGTCGCTCGCGTTCGCCTGCGGCAGCACCGCCTTGCCCGAGAGCACGGTGGCGACGAGGAACAGCACCGGCAGGAAGGCGTTGCCGCCGAAGATGTCGGACACTGCCAGGTTGTCGTCGCCCTGCTTGACGGCCTGGAGGCCCGTGGAGATCTCCGGCAGGCTCGTCGCGAGGGCCAGGACGGTCGCCCCGAACAGCACGCCGGACAGTCCGATCTGACCCGAAGCCGCGTCGCCGGCCCGTTCGAGCACGACACCGGCGACGAGGGTCGCGAGGGCGGACACCGTGAAGACGACCACCGCCTTCCGGGTGCTCATCGCCGGTGTCGTGTCCTGCTTGCGAGTGCGGTGGCCGGATGCGTGCGGGCTGGCGTCCGGCGCGTGCCCGCTCTCGTGCCACGGCAGTCCCGTGCCGGCTCGCTGCACGAGGAGGAGCCCGACGGCCCAGATGACGGCGATGAGCACGACGTCGGGGGTGAGCCGCGCGACGACGAGGTCCGGCGGGAGCTGGCTGCCCGCGATGACGACGGCCAGGACGGCGACGACGACGAGCGCCTCGAGCACCAGCGTCAACGAGGCGGCGCGGTAGGTGATCGGCTTGACGCCCTTCCCGCGCCTGCCGAACGCGTCGAGCACGGCGATGACGACGGTCTGGATCGCGATGCCGCCGAGGATGTTGCCCGCGGCGACCTCGATCGAGCCGGAGAGGCCGGCGCTGACGGTGATCGCGATCTCGGGGAGGTTCGTCGCCACGGCGAGGACGATGAGCCCGCCGAGCGCACTGCCGAGGTGCAGGCGGGCGTCGAGCACGTCGGTCGTCTTGGACAGCTGGATGCCGGCGATCCAGATCACGGCCGCACCGGCGACGAAGACGACGACGAGCAACCAGAGGGGCAGGGTATCCACGAGGGTGACGATGCACCCCGACGGCTGGGTCGTCCTCCGGCACGCGCCGGCTGGACGGCTTCGTCGGGGGTCCAGGGCATCATGGCCCGACGATGAACGACGTCGACGCCCGGATGGACCGCCTGCGGAAGGCCGCGCGGTACCGCTACCAGCAGCTCGTGGACAGCGAGGTCGAACGGGGTTCCCTCGACCCGGACGAGGTCCGTGCCGAGCGCGAGGAACGACAGCTGCTCAAGGCCGCCGACGTCGCCGCCCACGCCCGTGCCCGGATCGCGGAGGCCGAGCGCCGCGGGGTGTTCGAGGGCAATCCGTACCACGGCAAGCCGCTGCCGGGCCTCGACGGCCAGCACGACCCGGACTGGTGGATCAAGTCGAAGATCGAGCGTGAGGACATCCGCGGGATCGCGCCGCCGGCCCTCGCCCTGCGGACCGAGGACGCCGAGCTCGACGACCACCTGGACGCACTCTCAGTGGAGTCGGACGTCCGGGACGTCCTGGTGGACTTCAACGCGCGTGTGAAGGAGGCGCGTCGGCAACTCCTCGGCGGGCCGCCGGTGGTCACGCCGATGCGCGACGTCGACGCCGAGGTCGCGCGGTGGCGGGACCGACGGGAGGCCCGTGCCGCGGCCGCCGCGTCGGCTGCGGCCGCGCATGCGGCCGAGATCCGACCGTCCCGGTGGTGGCGCCGACGCGGGTGAGGTGATCCGGGCCTCCCGGCCGTCGCGCTGGGACCGGACGCGCGAGAACGCCGCCTCGCGGGTGCGGGGCGGCGTTGTCGTGGTGTGTCAGATCGGGGTGTTACTTGATCTGGGCGGTGATGGTGGCGGTGCCGACGAGCAGGCCGCCCGTG